>CALCGG010000062.1 GCA_937900945.1 uncultured Sulfurimonas sp.
AAAAAGAGAATAAATTGGAATATAAGATATCTGAATTAGTAGCAAAAACTAATGTACCAAAATCTACCATATTATATTACATCAGAGAAGGCTTGTTGCCTGAAGCAAAAAAGCTGAAATCTAATGTGCATAGATATAGTGATGAACATGTAGAACTGATAAAATACATAAAGTACATGCAAGAGCAGATAGGCAGTTCAAACGAACAGATAAAACATGCCCTGCAAAATAAAAATCAATCAATATCGAGCTCTTCTAGCATGTTAGAACCTCTTATGAATACGCTCAGTTCAATCCCCGCTAATGCAGTTCATTATACAAAAGAGCAGTTTATTGAAAAATTTAATATCGATAGAGATACCTTAGAAAAGCTTTTAAAAGATGAAATATTATTGCTTTTACATGATGATGATTTTACAGATAAAGAGTTGTCTATTATGAAACTTGTAAAACACTTTGAAAATGTTGGAATTGATTATGAAATACTGAAATCCTATGTAAAACATGCACAAGCTCTCTGCAGTCTTGAACATCAAATGCAGATACAATTATGTGCAGTTAGAAATGATGATAATTTCTCTACTTTATGGAAAATCATGTTTGAAACTCTCTTTAATGCAAAAGAATATATTTTTAACAGACATACATATAAGATTCTTTTTAATGCACTTAAAAATGAAATTTTAAAATCTGCGAAGTAATACTTGAAAAATATTTTAGCTACCATATAGCTACCGAGAGTAAAAAAAGCTTTAAAAGTGCTTAAAACAGAGGCTATGAAGTGTGTCTCTCTGGATACAGGGGCTAGCTGAATAGCCTAGACAATACAATCGAAACATAAATTTATTAAGGGCACCTCTAAAAACAGTTTTTTGAACTGTCTAAATTTACCCACTTCATTTTTTTGACTTTTCTTGGTTGACTTTTTAAGGAAAGTTGAGTCAGTTTTTGAGTTTTTTTGCTGAAAAACTCACTTAATTCACCTCTTTTGGCAATCTTTTACATCATTTTTATTCTTTTAAGTCTTACAAGCTGTTCATATCTAAACAGGTTATATGTAAGGTTTAAAAGTCCTATTGTTGATTCTATTCTATCTTTTCCTATAGCTTTTAGATCTAAGCCTTTATTCATGGAGTTAGTCATATATCCAAATACATGTTCTACTTTTACACGGATTTTTGATTTAATGCTATTGCTTCTTTCTTGAGTGTGAGTCAGTGGTCTTGAGCGGTAAGCTTTTTCATGTACGAAACTTTTACATTTTTTGAGCCAAAGATAACTTTCTATTTTATCACTGCAGTAAGCGCTATCAGCAAACAACCTATTATCATGTTAATTGACAAGTTCTTCTAGTTTTTGAGAATCATGAACACTTGCGCTTGATGTTGCAAACTTTGTAATGAGTTTAGTCGCTGCATCTGCGTTTACATGGTTTTTATATCCAAAGTGGCTCTCTTTATTTTTAGTCATCCATCTTGCATCTGTGTCTTTTTGAGAGAATTTGGCAGGATTATTTTCAAAGCTTTCTGGAATATTATCTTGTTTAATGGCTTCGTTTTCTTCACGGCTATTTCTTTGTCTTGGTACATTTACAAATGATGCATCTACGATACTTCCTTCTTTAGCAACGACTCCGTTACTTATGAGTGTGTGGGTAAAGAGTTCAAACAGTTGCTTTGATAGTTTTTTCTCTTTGAGTTTTTCTTTAAAATGCCAGATTGTCTTTTCATCAGGAACGGTGTCACCTATTTCTAATCCTAAAAACTGCATGAATGATAATCTGTCTTTGATTTGGAATTCGGTCTGCTCATCGGATAGATTGTAATAGCGCTGGAGTATTAAGATTTTAAACATCATGAGTCTATCAAATGCCGGTCTTCCGCCAGGTGCTTTTGGTTCTATTGCAAATGCTTCTTCTATTGGTGTACGAAACAACTCCCAGTTAATGACAGTATTAAGTTTAGCAAGAGGCGGTTGATGTTTATTGATTAGCTCCAACTGATATTCATAGTCAAACAACCCTCTCATCTTCTTGCTCATTCCAAACCTCTTATTTTTGAACTTATTGTTTTTTATTTTAGCGAATTGGCGCTTAGGTCTAAATTTGTTGGGTTTTTAGAGGCGCCCTTAATTCATAGTAAATGAAAAATAATTAGGTAAAACTGTGAGCATTTAGATTAAAAATATAATAATAAATTTAATCTCTAGTAATTACTTTAAAATATCTAGTAACACTACTACTTAAAAAATATAGTAAAGTAGCACTCACTGTTAGAATATTCCAATCCGTATAAGTATGACCAAAATTCACTATATATAATGTAATTAAAAGAGCACTTACTTCTAGAATTATAAAAACAGTAGGTTTTAATAAACCTCTACTACGTCTATTTTTACCTCTGTAATTTATTTTTGGTTGTATATTTTTCATCTTATTTTCAAAACACAACCCTTTTTAAATTTAAACTCCTTAATTTTACCAAAAAAATAGTTTTTTTAAATATAAAATGGAATTAAAAGTAATATTAGTAGTTATTTTGGTAACAAAATAGAAAGATGAACTGTTGTTTCCCATCACTCTCTAATAAAAATAATATGACTGTCATCAGCGGAGTTAAAATAGGCAGTATGAGCTGACTGGTAAACATAAAAGCTATGTGTTTTTAAATCAAGATGATAAACATTACTATGACATTAAAAGAATCAGAAATACGAAGTGGAAAAACTTACTTAAAGAGTGTGCTATAGAATATAGAACCATCTATCAGATGAGACAGCTTACAAAACGCCTGCAGAAGTATTTTTTGATACAATTACGAAATCTTATGAAGCAGTTTAACTGGGTGTTGCACTTACTACTTGAATTGGCGACATGCCTTTGCAACTGTGATGATTGAGAACAAAGAGGACATATTATGGGTAAGTAATATGCTCGGTCACAGTGATTCATCTATGACATTACAGATGTACGCTAAATATAGAAAAAGAGAGAATGTTAAAAGAGCTTTTTTTTAGGAGATATATAGTGGGCACACTTGGGAACATTAGCTAAATAAATCAGTTGGAAAGTCCGTGTATAAGGGGTTTAAAGAAGTATGGCTCCGGATACTGGATTCGAACCAGTGACCAAGTGATTAACAGTCACCTACTCTACCGCTGAGCTAATCCGGAATGTTTAAAAAGAAGTACAATTTATGGTGTCAGAGGGGGGACTTGAACCCCCGACCCCCGGCTTATGAGACCAGTGCTCTAACCAGCTGAGCTACCCTGACACATATTTTGTAGGACGGAATTATAGCCACAGAAAGCTTTTGTTTAGCTTTGATAAATAAAAACTTAGAATAAAAAACCAAAATTAAAATCTCTTATGCTATCATTACTCAAAAATAAAAGAAGATAATTATGAACGAAGTTAAAACAATATATTTGAAAGACTATAAAGCACCAGAATTCAAAATGATTAGCTGTGATTTAGAATTTGATTTATTTGAAGACTATACTATAGTAGCAAATGTTATGAAACTTCAAAAAATTGATGAAAGTGTTAATGATATTGTATTGGATAGTATGAACTTAAATCTTCTAGAATTATGGCTCAATGATTTGAAACTCAAAGATACTCGTTATATAACAAATGATGAGAGTTTGAGAATTTTAAATGTGCCTAAAGAATTTACTTTAAAAATTGTAAATAAAATATTTCCACATACTAACACTGAACTTGAAGGTTTATATAAATCCGGTTCTATCTTTTGTACTCAAAATGAGCCGGAAGGTTTTAGAAAAATAACTCCTTATCTTGATCGCCCTGATGTTATGAGTGTGTTTACAACTACCGTAATAGCAGATAAAAAAAAGTATCCGATTTTACTTAGTAATGGAAACAAAAAATCTGCGCAAGATTTGGATGGATATAGACATAGTGTTACATGGGAAGACCCATTTCCTAAACCATCGTATCTTTTTGCTTTAGTTGCCGGAGATTTAGGTTCTGTCAGTGATGAATATACAACGGCTTCAAATGAACATGTGGAGCTTAACATATACTGTGATTTGGGAAATGAGTCTAAATGCCATCATGCTATGAAGTCCTTAAAAGAGGCTATGGTTTGGGATGAAGAGAAATATGGTAGAGAATATGATTTAGAGATTTACAATATTGTTGCAGTTGATAGTTTTAACATGGGAGCAATGGAAAATAAAGGATTGAATGTTTTCAATTCACACTATGTTTTAGCAGATAAAGAGGTAGCTACAGATAATGATTTTATGGGTATTCAGAGTGTGATTGCTCATGAGTATTTTCACAACTGGACTGGAAATCGTATAACTTGCCGTGATTGGTTTCAATTAACCTTAAAAGAGGGGCTTACTGTTTTTCGTGACCAATGCTTTTCGGCTGATTTGAATTCAAAGAATGTACAGCGGATTCAAGAGGTGAAGTCTTTAAGAGAAAGACAATTTGTTGAGGATGCATCACCTACCTCTCACCCGATTCAGCCAAAATCATATATGTCTATGAATAATTTTTATACGGCAACGGTATACGAAAAAGGTGCTGAGGTGATTCGTATGATTCATACTCTTATAGGTGAAGAAGCTTATAGAAAAGCTACTGATTTGTATTTTGAGCGTTTCGATGGACAGGCAGTTACTACCGATGATTTTTTAAGTGTTATAAGTGAAGCAAGCGGGGTTGATTTAAAGCAGTTTAAAAGATGGTATGACCAATCTGGAACGCCAAAAATAAAAGTAGAAGAAAAGTTTCATAATGAAGTTTATACAATAGTATTAACGCAGGTAATTCCGCATGCTGTAGATGGCAGTGAGCAAAAACCGTATTATTTCCCTTTAAAAGTTGGACTAATAGGTATTGATGGTAAAGAAATTTTGGAAAAAGTATTGGTTCTCTCAAAAGAGCGTGAAGAGTTTATTTTTGAAGAAGTAAAATCTAAGCCATATTTATCACTAAATCGTGATTTTTCAGCACCTATAATAATAGAACAAAAAGAGACGGAATATTCATTTTTAATGAAACATGATACCAACAGCTTTGTAAGATATGAATCTGCACAGTCTTTCGCAGTCGAGACTCTTGAGGAGATTATGCTTGATGGTTATATCAGCAGTAAATTTATAGAAGCTTATGGATACATCTTAAGCTTAGATATTGATTTGTCATACAAGGCGCTACTCTTAGAACTTCCATCTGTTTCGACTCTCATGCAAAGACAAGAAGAAGTGGATTTTGAACCAATATATCTGGCTAAAGACAGACTGGAAAAAAAGTTGGCGCAAACATATAAAGAGGAACTTTTAGAACTATACAATTTAAACCATGTTCCAATAAACACAGACATAGACTCTCACAGTATGGCAAAAAGGTCTATGAAAAATCGCTGCTTAAAACTTTTATCTGCTCTTGGCAGTGATGATATTATTCAAATAGTAAAAAAACAGTATAAAGATTCTTTAACAATGACGGATAAAATTGCAGCTTTAGATATTTTAGAAAATATTGATGTAGAGTCTTCAGAAATAGCAATGGCAGATTTTTATAAAAAATATAAAAAAGATACATTAGTTATGAATAAATATTTCTCAATTTTAGCAGCATCAAGTCGCACTGGAACTCTTGAGAGGGTAATTAAACTCCAAAATGATGAGGTTTATGACGAAAAAGTTCCAAATCTGGTTCGCTCCCTCATCGGTGTATTTGCAAGAAATTATAAGTATTTTCATTCAAAAGATGCAGAGGGCTATAAATTTGTTGCAGATAAGATAATTGAGATAGATAAAATAAATGCACAGATGGCCTCAGGCCTTGCAGGTGCATTTAAAATATACGCAAGATTAAATCATATCAATAAAGAACTGATGAAAGTACAATTAGAGCGTATCATTTCTACACACTCTCTTTCAAAAAATGTATATGAAATTGTTAGTAAAATTCTCAAAATTGAGCAATAATTGAACTAATATTATTTTCTATATCCCTATAATAAGAGCTTTATAGGCTTTTATAAGTGCGCTATATAATAGTTATTGATTACAAGAATATTTATTTGTGATAGAATTGTGATAGAATTTTGATAAAGTATTTTCGGAATAAAATATAAGGAAATTTATATGGCAAGATTAGTTGTTTTAGGTGGTGGTGTCTCTGGACATACTGCTGCGACTTTCGCGGCAAAATGGTTAGGTTCAGCTCACGAAGTTGTAGTTGTTACTCCAAATTCAAAATGGAATTGGATTCCATCGAATATTTGGGTTGGTGTTGGTCAAATGACTAAAGAAGAGGTGACTTTTGATTTAGCTCCTGTGTATGCTAAAGCTGGTATTAATTACAAGCAAGCAAAAGCACTTGGCATTCATCCAGAAGGAAATGAGTCAAGCAATAAGCCTTATGTTGTTGTTGAATATACTGAAGCAGGAAAAGAGGGTAAAGTTGAAAATGTAGAATATGATTATCTAATCAATGCTACCGGACCAAAACTTAATTTTGCTGCAACTCCGGGTCTAGGTGATGCTAATGGCGTGGGTGAGCATACTGTTTCAGTTTGTACGGCAGAGCATGCTGTTCATGCTTCGCATGTGCTAAAAAAATCTATAGATAAAATGAAAGCCGGTGAGCGTCAGAAATTTTTAATCGGTACTGGTCATGGTATGTGTACATGTCAAGGTGCTGCATTTGAATATATTTTCAATATTGAGCATGAATTAAATAAAGCTGGTGTTCGTAACATGGCAGACATGAAGTGGATATCAAATGAATCTTTCCTAGGTGACTTCGGTGTTGGCGGACTTCACATGAAGGCTATGGGATTTGCTGTTAGTTCAAGAATTTTTGCTGAGTCTCTATTTACTGAGCGTGATGTAGACTGGATTATCGGTGCTCATGTTAACAAAGTTGAATCTGGTAAAGTTCACTATGAACTACTTGATGGAACTATGCATGAAGAAGAATTCGATTTCTCAATGCTTATTCCTCCATTTGCTGGTGTTGGCTTAAAAGCTATCGACAAAAAAGGTGAGGACATTACTGCTACAGTTTTTGCTCCAAACGGATTTATGAAAGTTGATGCTAACTATGCTGCCGGTGCTTATGAAAACTGGAAAGCGAGTGACTGGCCAAAAACTTACCAAAATCCTACATACAAAAACTTATTTGCTTGTGGTATCGCATTTGCTCCTCCGCACGGAATCTCAAAACCAATGAGTTCACCAAATGGAACGCCAATTAACCCGACTCCTCCTCGTACAGGTATGCCTTCAGGTATTATGGGTAAAGCAGTTGCTCACTCAGTTTGTGATTTAATGACTAAAGGTCCTGATGCTCATTTACATGAAGCTTCTATGGCGCATATGGGTGCTGCTTGTGTTGCTTCTGCTGGTAAAGGTTTATTTTCTGGAAGTGCTGCAGCTATGACTATTTATCCGGTTGTTCCAGACTTTGAAAAATATCCGGGAACAGGTCGTGATACAAATTATACGTTTGGTGAGATTGGTCTTGCAGGTCACTGGATTAAACATATCCTACACCACTTGTTCATGTACAAAGCTAAACTTAACCCAGGCTGGACTTTAATTCCAGAATAAAACTTAAAGGAGATAATATGTCAAAATACGGTGAAAAAAATATAAAAGCTTACGGAAATAACTTTACTACAATGACACCTGGTCCATTTGCTAAATGGATGAGAACTTGTTTAATTTATCAATTCATTAGATTTGTTATTATTAACATTAAAATGTTAGTTGTTGTAAGTAAAAGCCACTAAATTCCACAATAAGACCTTAGAGATTCTAAGGTCTTATGCTCCTATCTTATATAAGTTTTAGGTATGAAAAACAGACACGACTCGCTAATAAAAATTCAATACACTCTTTTATCTTCAAAAACAAAAATTTTACAAGATTGGATACATAACGATACAACTAAAGAGATACTATCTCAACATTCTATTACAACTTCTGAATTTTTAAATGATTATGCTGGCGGTGTATTTGAATATTTTATGGATGTTATATCCGATAAGGTGGAGATAGGCAATTGCCCTGTAATGGAAGTTTTTTTATCATATTTGCAAGATAGAGAAATTAGCGCTGATGAACTCTTTGAAATTTGTACTAACTTTCGTAGTGCTATTTTTAATTTTACATATGATAATAATCTAAATTCAAAACAACTTTTCAACGAAATTTCTTATATTTTTGATAAAAATTTTAGAAATATTTTAAAGTACTATACAGATACAATTTTTCAAAAAGAACAGGATATAAATAGAAATCAAAAATTACTCGGTGAGTATAAAAAAGCGCTTGATGAGAGTGCTCTAATATTTAAAATGGACTTGCATGGAAATATAACATATGTAAATGATAGATTACTCGCACTCACTGGATACAGCAGTGATGAAATAGTGGGAGAAAAAATCAGCAGTATAATACATAATGATATATCAATTACAAAGATAGAAAATATTTATAATCAGTTAAAGCAAAATAATGTTTACAAAAGTACAATAAAAGCCTATAAAAAAAATAGAGATTATTTTTATGTAGATGTTACAATAGTTAAAATTAGTGATACTCGCTATGCTTCAACAGAGCACATGGTAATTGCTAATGATGTTACAAAACTAATAGATGCAAGGATAGAAGCATTAAAAGCGGCTAAAGCAAAAGAGTATTTCTTATCCAATATGTCACATGAAATCAGGACTCCATTAAATGCAATTTTGGGTTTTGTAAATTTGTTGATTGATGAGAATGTATCCAAAAAACATAGAAATTATTTAAATATTATTTTGAATAGCGGTGAAAATCTTTTAAGCATAATCAATGATATTTTAGACTTCTCAAAACTTCGCAGCGGAGAATTTGCTATTGAGCCGATTGTGTTTTCAATACATGATGAACTTAGCCATGTAATGGAACTATTTGTTGCGAGTGCTACTGCTAAAAATATAACTATTACTTCATTTATAGATCCAGATATACCAAAAGAACTCTATGCAGATGCGCTGAGAATCAAGCAAATTCTTTCTAACTTTTTAAGTAATGCAATAAAGTTTACGCCAATAAATGGAGTGATTCATGTTGAGGCAAGCTGTAATGAAAATATTCTTTCAATCAGCGTTCAGGATAATGGAATAGGAATACCGCAAAAAGATATTAAACATATTTTTTCCGCTTTTACTCAGTCTCAGCAGAATGGATTTAAAAACAGTGATGGAACCGGGCTTGGTTTATCCATATGTCATCAGTTAGTAGAGCATATGAATGGCAGTATACATGTAGAATCAGAAGTAGGGGCTGGGAGTACATTTATAGTAGAAATACCTGTAGAGTTTAATACTCAGCAGTGTAAGTTATTTGATGATATAAAAGAATTCCAGAATCTTAAAATGGTTCTATATGCAAAAGATAAACAGATTCTTTTTCAGCATGAGTCATTTATGAAATATGCTTATGCTTTTAATATGAATGTAGAGATAGTAGAAAATTTTGATTGTGAGTTTGATATAGCTTTATTTGTTCATGAAGATATAAATGAAGAGTTAAAAAAAAGTATTTTAAACTCAGGTAAAAAATATATAGTATTAATGAGTAAACTCTATGATGATTATGAAGATCAATCAAATATAACTACTCTTTGCTTTCCTATATATTGTTCAAAGTTACACTCTTCGTTTAGTGAACTTCTTAATACGGAAGCATACTCTTTATATAGTCATAAAGAAATTCAAGAATTTGTAGGAAAAATTCTGGTTGCAGAAGATAATGAGGCAAATCAAGAACTCATTAAAGTTATTCTAAAAAAATATGGGCTTAGCTTTGATATGGCAGAAAATGGCTTAGAAGCATTAGAATTGTATAAAACTAATAGCTATGATTTAATTCTGATGGATGAGCAAATGTCAATTATGAATGGGAAGGAAGCTTGCAGAAAAATTATTGTATACGAAAAACAAAATAATCTAGAACATACCCCTATAGCAGCTTTAACTGCTAATGTAATTAAGGGAGTAAACGCAAATGGAATATCAAATGGTTTCGATGAATTTTTAACTAAACCTATCGTTTTAAAAGATCTTGAGAATGTTTTTTTGAAATTCTTAAAAGTAAATAACAATACTACTGTTATATCGTCCAAAGAAATGCCAGCACCAAGTAGGATTATTGCAGGCTTAGATAGTAATAAACTTTGTGAAGAACTTATGCTGAATAATGATGAACTTTTAATGTTGATTGATTTGTTTATTAAAAAAATGGCTATATCTTTACCTGCTTTAAAAGATGCTATAGAGAAAAAAGATTATGAAAGAATAGCTCTTATTTCTCATAGCATTAAAGGTTCAAGTGGTAATTTCAGAATAGACTCTTTACAAAATTATACGGCTGAAATGGAAAAAATGGCAGACGCTAAAAATAGTAAATATAATTATATGGAGTTATATAATAAAATTAACGAGGGTTCACAAAAGATACAAATAGTATCTAATTACTCTTCAATATAATAACCAATGCCTGATGCATTTTTAATGATATCAGTCTGTAGCTTGCTTCTAAGTCTCCAAACTAGTGTTCTAACACTATTCTCCGTAGCACCATGGTCATCCCATACATAGTTCATGGCTTGTTCAAAACTAACAACAGAACCTAATTGAGCTACAAGTAAGCGTAAAAAAGCATTCTCTTTTTTGGTCAGTTTTATTTTTTGATTATTATAATAGCTTTCACAAATATCAATATCAATATGATAATCATCTCCAAAAAATACTATTGGGTTATCTGTAACTTTTTTAGAAGAAAGTGATTGTTCAAGATTTGCTTTATCAAGCTGTAATGAAGCTATATTTTCTTTTCTCTGAGTTTCAAGTTCATATTTGAATACCGCCATCTGTATTGTTGCATGCAGAGAAGCAGGATCAAAGGGTTTAACAATATATCCATATGGTTCAGTTAGTTTTGCTTGAGAGATAATCTCATCATCACTGTACGATGTTAAATATATAAATGGAATACTGTGTTCTTTTTTTATGAAATTCGCCAGAGTGATTCCATCATCTTTTTCTTGTAAAGATATGTCAATTATTACAATATCAGGCTTGTAATCAAATATATGTTTTTTTGCCTGCGCAGAATCATGAAAAATTGCTATAACATTATACCCATGCTTTTTAAGTGACATTTTTAGATTTAAAGCTGTTATTTCATCATCTTCTACAATTATGACACTCTTTTCATACATGGTTAAAAAATCCTTATATTAATTAATTAATCGCTAGCATTATAGTACAATTATATTTTATACTTAATTAAGTTTTTAAAAATGTGATAAAATTGTTACATAATGATACTATTTTATCTGCAGTTTTGATGTTGATGGATATAGAACTTTGCCGGAAGGTACAACTAAAGATGAACTCTCCAAATGTACATCTTGGTCATCAAAAAATATATGTGCTTTAAAAGATTTCAATATTTTACTTTTTTCTATTCCTCCAAGAAAAAATGCTTCATCAACATATACACCCCAGTGTCTAAGTGTTTTTATGACTCTTAAGTCAGATGGAGAGTTTCTCGCTGTCACAATCGCTATTCTAACAGGAGAGAGTTCCATACTCATGGGCAGTCTTTCCTGCAGTTTTGCCAGTTTTTTTAAAAAAGAAGCAAAGGGCCCTTCATTCATAGGTATATTTTGAGATTTATCTTCATTCTCATGAAAAGCTTCTATTCCATTTTCTTTGTATACAAGCTCACTACTTTCATCAAACAGTACGGCATCCCCATCAAATGCAATTCTTACTTGACCTTCTGGAATATCACATTTATAAGAAGGCGGAGTTGAGAGAATAGCACTTGCACAAACTCTATTGTCTATGACTTTTTGTGCATCAGACTCATTTGTGGTCAAAAAAAGGTCAACATCAAAAGCATCTAGATAGTCTGCGCTAGATTCTCCAGCAGTAAAGGCAGAGCGGGTGATATTTAACTTTAACTTTCTTATCGTATTTAAAACTCTAACCCCCGTATCTGGAGAGTTTCTTGACATAATCACCACTTCTACTAAAGGAGTGTCACCATTCTTTTGGTACCTGTTTAAATCTAACAATGCTTTAATAAGAGGAAAGCCTATCCCTTCATGTAACGGAACATTTTCATTTTTAAGCATATAGTCTCTATAAATCTCAATGGCATTGTCCGCATTTTTAATATACTCTTTTGTAAACAACTTATCAGCCTCCGACAAATCAAATAAAGCTGTTGCGGAGATACCAATTACTAATGTATTTTCTAAGTTAAATGCCAAAGTATATCCTTTTTATTTATTATTATAGTACAATAATTTTAACTTAATTGGAGATGTCTCAATGTCTTACTTCGTTTATATTGTTGAGTGTAATGATACTTCATTGTATACAGGCATTGCAAAAGATCTTGATAAACGGATAGAAGAACACAACACTTCAGACAAAGGTGCAAAATATACAAAGCACCGCCGACCCGTAAAGTTGATATACTCAGAAAAAACAGAGGATAGAAGTAGCGCATCAAAGAGAGAATATAGCATTAAAAAACTTACAAGAGAGAAAAAAATGGATTTAATAAATGCTTAACTTATACGTTGATGCAGATGCCTTTCCAAACCTATTAAAGCCTATTTTACTGCGTTCTATTTTGAGGCTCAATTTAAAAACATTTGTCGTGTCAAACAAAAAAGTGGATATTGGCAAGTCGGAACTTATTAC
Organism: uncultured Sulfurimonas sp.; assembly: GCA_937900945.1. Taxonomy (GTDB): domain Bacteria; phylum Campylobacterota; class Campylobacteria; order Campylobacterales; family Sulfurimonadaceae; genus Sulfurimonas. The sequence continues at coordinate 12,759 of CALCGG010000062.1, forward strand.
TTATCTTATAGTTGAAGCCGGTGCAGATGAAGCCGACCATAAAATAGTTGAAATGGTACAAGAGGGTGATTTGGTAATAACTGCAGATATTCCCTTAGCTGACCGTCTTATAAATAAGGCGGCACATGCCATAGACCACCGTGGCGAGCTTTACAGCACAGATAACATCAAACAGTATTTGGCTATGAGAAATTTAATGGAGAAGATTCGAGAAAGTGGAGAAACAACAAGAGGGCCGGCTCCTTTTTCTCAGAAAGATGCGCATGAGTTTGCAAACCAGTTGAATAAATTTTTAACGAAGTACTGTTAATCTGAATTAATATGCAAAAAGATTTTAAACTAATGAGAGCAGGCGGTCGATATAAGATTTATCGTAAGAGGAATATGAATGGATTTATTAATTGAAAATGTACTAATAATAGGGTCTGATGAATTTTATAGAGCTACAAGATATAGAGTTCCCTTATTTGTCATCTTAATAAATACAAATGACAGAGATGCTTTTAATATTTTAGAAAAATATACAAGACAAACAGATATAGTCCAACAGCTTAATTCAGATTTGTTAGTACTGCTTTTAGCTCATACAGACTATGATGAAGCACTCTTCTTTATGAATAAAATCAAGGATAAGTTTAATTTTACATATACAAGTAAAGAGTTCATAAATTCTGAACTATTATTTATAGAAACCCTTTTTAGAGAAAATGCTAAGAAAATAGAAGGCGACTTTAATCAATATTGAATTTATTTTTATGTTAAAACATGACCTACAAATTTACTCATGTTATCCATAATCTCAGAGCCTTTTCTAAAACTCATACCACAGGCTTCATAGGCGAAGAAAACACCGGCTTGGTATTTCACCCCTTTTGCATCTTTAGGAAAATCTACATACTCCTGATAAACTTTTTTGTAGTTCTCGTAAGGTCCTTCAGTTTGCTCTAAAATAGTGCCATCTGCATCAATAATTTTAGTGTTTGCACCTTCTCTTCCAAAAACGGTTTTTTCAACATGCTTTATTCCTTTTAACGGTTCAAAAGATGTTTTTAAAAGATAGGGTGAATCTGGGAACATGTCGCATAAAATTTTCATCATCCCTTTTGACTGAAATAAAAGAGTATATGCCGGATTGAGTATGATAGCTTTTTGATTTTGCATGATATTCGACAAAGTAGTTGCAAGTTCCGGTTCATCTGTAGCGATGTCTTCCCATGGATAGAGTTTAAACCAATATTCATATCCATGCCCATCTGCGTCAGCTATCCCATTTTCATCAAACTGAACATTTTGCAAGTATTCAAAACTTGTGTTAAATCCTGCATCAGTTGCCATTTGCTGAAGAAGTCTTGTTGTGGTTTCTTCCTCATCATTTCCAGCCATTGAGGAGAAAAGAATTTTCCAGCCATCGTATCTCTCATCAAAAAGTTCTGTGTCATCAAAAAGTGTTATAAGTCTTTTAAAGTTTTGACTTATAGTTTCGTAGATATTATTGAACTGTTGTTCCTCATCCATGTTGTTATTTTTAAGTAAAGCCCATTGAAGCAGGGCACTCTCAAAAAGTGATGTCGGAGTATCAGCATTGAATTCTATAAGTTTGATTGCTTTACCATCAATTCCGCCAGCTAAATCAAAACGGCTGTAAATGTGCCAATGCACATCATTCTCCCAGCTTTTTTTAATTGTTTCTATGAGATTAAAAGGGATACCTAAATCAAAAAATAAATTGTTTTTTATTACATGCTCGGCAGCTTCAACATACATGTCATAAATTTCATTGGCTGCTTCGTAGTAAGCTTCAGCTTCAAGAGCCGATACTTCAACCAATTCATCACTTACATATTTAGTGCCGTCTTTATCTGTATGCCAAGTAAAACTTAATTCTTCTAATGCTTTATCGTTAAGTGGATTGACTTTTCTTAATTTAACCATAATCAGCTTCCGTAACTTCTAGAGCCTGTGGATGAGGTTCCCGTTGATGAACCGCCAAAAAAACTTTTTTTTGTTGCACTGCTTCTAGCCGCTTGACCGGCTGCTGACCGGCTGTACGCACTTTTATTTGTTGAGGCAGAATTTCTTGAAAAGTTTTTGTTATTCATAAGAGCATTTCCTATCATATTTCCCAGCAGCGAGCCGGCAGCCACTGCTAAAATTGTTCCAGCTAAGCCCATTCCGGCACTTGTGTCTCCACTTTGAACTGTCTCAGATGTGCCATTTTGAACTTTTTGGTATTCTTGTTCAGCAAGAGCCTTCATCTCAGCTTCATTCATAAATCTTTCAGCAGTATTGCCATCTGCATCTTTTTCACGGATGATAGCACGGCTTGGTCCCTCGGTCGGCATTTCTTCAACTACGATGTATTTGCCATTAGTCTGTTGTTCAATCACAAGAAAACGATTTTGCTGCTTTTCTTGCGGTGCTTCACATCCGCTAAGTATGCTCATCATAATTACACCTGCACTGCCAAGTGCAACGCCGCCAGCCAGAGAAGAGATATGTTTCATTATTTTATGTTCCTTTTATCGAGTGAAATAATTTTTTGAAGTCTATAGTCATAAAATATTATTGTTTTTCTTCCATCATAATAGATATCGCCAGTAAAACTATTTTTATTTTCTTTGAGTGTTATGTTTTTATTCATTAACATTGCTGCTCCAATCTCATAACCGATAGGTTTTATAAGAGTTGAAAATGATAGTAAAAATAGCAATATAATAATAAAGAAGCTAATCTTATTGTTAGTGTAGTAGATTGTTAAATAGCCTATTATCGCACTTAAACCAAAAAAGATAAATATATTTTGATGATCAGCAAACAGTATGTTATAGTAGACATCAATCTCATAAAAATCTATGTAGTTTAATTGTATCCCAAGAAAAAGGAAGAAATCTAAAAAGAAAGTAAAAAAAATACCGCTTAAAAAGGCTTGTATAAACTTAGTCATCTTATTTTTTTCCTTTTTATTTTGTTGATTTTATATAGGCTGGAAGAACTCCGTTCATACAGTCCATTTTTATCTTCTATTATTATATCAGCTTTATCCTCACAAAAAACTCTGTCAAAACTTTTACCGGTTTGATTCGCCGATGTTGAATAATTCCATGTGTAATTATTTAAGACGGATGAATTTAGAGTTGTTCTTGCAACTCTAAAAGCTTTGTTTTTAACTATAAAGGTTGTTTTCTTGCTACGGCGTATAGTTGATTTAAAAGTATTTGGAACTCTGTTGCCACATGCCAGAAAACTTTTGAAATCGGTATAAACTTTTATGAAAGGCTTTGTGGTGCTACGAGATTTTATCTCGTAAAGTTTATCTGAATCTTGGGATAAAAAACCGACCGTAGTGTCGGTTTGTGTCAGAATAACAGGCACTTTTAAGCTAGGAAATCTTGGAGCGCATGCACATCTGACCATGAATCGTTTTTCATCTCTTCAAGTGCAAGTATTGTAGCTCTTGCAGCACTGAGAGTTGTGAAGTATGGTATATTTTTCTTTAAAACTTCTTGGCGGATTACCAAAGCATCTTTTTTAGATGTATTGTTATCTGAAGTGTTTATAGCCATTTGAATTTCATTGTTTTTCATACTGTCTTCTATGTTTGGACGACCTTCAGAAATTTTAAATACAACCTCACATGGTATTCCAGCTTCTTCGATAATTCTCTGGGTTCCTTTAGTTGCAACAAGTTTAAAGCCATGTTCGTGAAGACCTCGTGCAATCTCAGGTGCATGCATTTTATCTGTATCTACAAAAGACAAGAAACATGTTCCACCTGTTGGTATTTTATTTCCAGCCGCCAATTGTGCTTTTGCAAAAGAAATACCAAAGTTGGAACTAATTCCCATAACTTCACCGGTTGATTTCATCTCAGGACCTAGTACTAAGTCTGCACCGTAAAGCTTGTGAAAAGGAAAAACAGCCTCTTTTACAGATACATGATCTTTAAGTAGAGGTTTTAAAAGTCCATTTTCTTCTGTAACAATATTATAGTGGTCATAGTATTTTAAAGCATCTCTTAATGTCTCACCAACCATAACTCTTGTTGCTACTTTTGCTAAAGGCATGCCTGTGGCTTTACTTACAAAAGGAACAGTTCGGCTGGCTCTAGGATTTACTTCTATAAGATAAATCTCATTTTGATAAATAGCATATTGGACATTCATAAGACCTACGACACCAAGACCAAGAGCAATTGTCTTTGTTTGCTGCTCAACATTTGCTATCATCTCTTTTGAAAGATTTACAGGTGGGAGTGAACAAGCACTGTCTCCTGAATGGATTCCGGCCTCTTCAATATGCTGCATGACAGAACCGATGTACACATCAACGCCGTCACAAATTGCATCTACATCAAGCTCGATAGCCTGGTCAAGGAATTTATCTATAAGAACCGGAGCATTATGTGAAACCGAGACAGCCACGTCCATGTACTGTTTGAGTTCATCTTCACTGTAAACGATTCTCATCCCTCGACCGCCAAGAACAAATGATGGACGGACAAGTACCGGATAACCCAATCTCTCAGCTATACCATAAGACTCTTCTTTTGTTCTTGCAAGTCCATTGTTGGGTTGCTTTAATCCATGTGCATTTACAAAGTTCGAAAACTGTTCTCTGTCTTCGGCAAGGTCAATCACAGCAGAAGGAGTACCGGCGATTTTTGCACCTATTTTTGTGAGAGAATCTGCAAGTTTAAGAGGAGTTTGACCGCCGAAATGAACGATGATTCCATCTGGCTGCTCATGCTCTATAACTGCTCTCACATGTTCAAAGTCTATTGGTTCAAAGTATAAAACATCGGAAGTATCATAGTCTGTTGAGACTGTTTCAGGATTACAGTTATACATGATTGTCTCAATTTCCATCTCTTTTAATGCAAATGCTGCATGTACACAACAGTAGTCAAATTCGATACCTTGACCGATTCTGTTTGGTCCACCGCCAAGAATAAGAACTTTTTTATTCTCACTTACGCGGTCAGTTAAGTTTGGAAGCTTAGTGATGTTTGTCGTTGAATAAAGGTATGGAGTCAGTGCTTCAAATTCAGCAGCACATGTATCCACTTCATTGTATTCTAATTTTACACCTAAATCTTTTCTAGCTTTATAAACCGCGTCTTCATCTACTTTTTCATTTGAATTTTTAGCAATGAGCTGAGAGATTCTTTTATCTGAAAAACCATCCACTTTTATGCTTCTCATAAACTTTTCATCAAATAAAATTTTATCGGTGATTATGCTCTCTGCTTTTATTAACTCTTCAATCTGATATAAAAACCAAGGGTCGATTTTACAAGTGTCAAACATCTCTTCAACACTCATGCCACGACGGAAACCTTCCGCTACATAAAGCATCCTGTCAGCATTAGGACGGCGAATCTCATGTTTAACAAATTCAGTATCCGCATCTATCTCATCAAAACCGCAAAGTCCGGTTTCAAGAGAACAAAGAGCTTTTTGCATAGACTCTTTAAATGTACGCCCAATTGCCATAACTTCACCAACTGATTTCATACTTGTACTTAAAGTGTTTTCAGCTTCAGGGAATTTCTCGAAGGTAAAACGGGGAATTTTTGTAACAACATAGTCGATTACCGGTTCAAAAGATGCAGGGGTTCCGGTAATGTCGTTTGTAATTTCATCAAGAGTAAAACCAACAGCTAAAAGAGTTGCAACTTTTGCGATTGGATAACCGGTTGCTTTTGAAGCCAATGCACTAGAGCGCGATACTCGAGGATTCATTTCGATTACAATCATTCTTCCGGTTTTCGGGTCTATTGAAAACTGCACGTTTGAACCGCCGGTATCAACACCGATTTCTCTTAAAATATCAAAAGAAGCATTACGCATTCTTTGGTACTCTTTGTCTGTCAGAGTCAGGGCAGGGGCAACAGTGATGCTGTCTCCCGTGTGAACACCCATTGGGTCAAAGTTCTCAATCGCACAAACGATAATACAGTTGTCCGCTTTGTCACGGATAACTTCCATCTCGTACTCTTTCCAGCCTAGAAGAGATTCTTCGATGAGTATTTCAGTCACAGGAGATTCATCTAAACCGCGGGCTGCAAGTTTTTTAAACTCATCCATGTTATATGCTACACCGCTTCCGCCGCCGGCAAGTGTAAAGGAAGCTCTGATGATGATTGGAAAACCTATATTATTTGCAGCATCTAATGCATCATCCATGTTGTATGCGTATTGTGAATAGGGTAAATCCATACCAATTTTTATCATGGCATCTTTAAACGCCAAACGGTCTTCACCTTTATGGATAGCTTCTGGAGATGCACCTAAAAATTCGATACCTTCTAGCATCCCTTTTTCGTACATGCTAGTAGCAACATTGAGAGCGGTCTGTCCACCCATGGTTGGTAAAATGGCATCTACTTTTTCGTGCTTGATGATTTTAGCAATAACATCCTCTTTGATAGGTTCTATGTAAGTTCTGTCTGCGAACTCTGGGTCTGTCATAATTGTTGCAGGGTTTGAGTTGATAAGTACTACGCGATAGCCCAGCTCTTTTAGTGTTTTAACAGCTTGTGTTCCTGAGTAGTCAAACTCACATGCTTGACCAATAATAATAGGTCCGGAACCAATAAGTAAAATAGTCTTGATGTCGGTGCGTTTTGGCATAGTTACCTCTTTGAAATATGTACATAAAATTTGGTGATTATACAAAAGAGGCACTTAAAACTTGATGAGTTTTAAGTGTTTTTTTAATATTTAAAAGTATAGATGAGAGATGCTAATCCGGAATAGATATAATCATCACTGACTATAGGACTATCGGTTGCTTCTTGCGGCAGTTTATCTACTCGTAAATTTATAAATGCTGATAAGCTGTCTGTAAGAGGATATTTAATATATGTCTGAGCTCCAAGCTGTAAGCCGGCATCAGCTTTATATTCATCTCTAATACTTACTATTGCTTCACTACTTTTTACACCATAGTAATAATCCATAAATTTTGATGAATTATAAATAGCTATAAGGCTTGGATATAAAGATAATTTTCCAAATTTATAGTCTCGTCCCAACTCTGCTTTTATTATCCAAGTGTCATGTCTATCTAAAATATCAGTTAATGCCATTATCTCAAGATATGTCTTGTCTAGTTGTGTACTAAAAGCCAGACCGCCTTCAAAAGAAGTTTTTCTCTCATCCATTCCTGCCAAGTACGAGGAATCACTTGATTTGTAGCCATAAGTTCTTGGTTGCGCCGTGAGTGAAAAGCCCCAAGAAAAGTTTTCTTGTTTGTCACCTAAAAAGTAGACACCGACTCTAGTCCATCTTACGTATGCAACACCATTATCAAAAAATATAACAGGTGACGGCAAAACAATCGCATCAACATTTTTGTATGGCTGAGTCTGCATGTATGCACCGGCACCAATAGTGACTTCTTGTTGTTTATCCTTTGCAGTTAATTGCGAAAGGATGAGTAATAAGATTAAAATGTATTTCATTTGACTTCCTTTATAATGTGAAAATAGTTTGGGTTATTTGCCCTGTAATAGGGTTCTATAACAGCACTTTGATAACCTTGGGACTTTGTGAAAGACAGTACACGCCCAACTTTTAAGCCTTTAAAAAAAAGCTTATCCAATCCAGAAGTTTTAACTTCATCTCCAGCTTTGATATCAATCCATGACGGAATGAATTTTACAATGAGATTATCTTTATTTGTTCCTTGTGCTATTCCAGGGGCTTCGCTGGGACCAATAGTAACAGCATATGTACTCATAACATCCCTATTTAAAATTCCCAGCGGTTTTTCCTTCTCTGATATAACAATTCCTGCCACTAACTCTTTATATGCAAGCCCATAAATTTTTGATGCATTATAGTCGTTTATTTCCAACCATATCCTATTTAAATCTCCAAATTTTTGATATGAAATTGTACGGACAAGTTCAACTGACGGATTTGTATTTAATACAGAAGTGTTCTCATGAAATAAATCATTTAATTCTGAAGCAAGCTGCTGCATAACTAAATGATTATTTTCGTATTGTTGAAGTTTTTCTTCTAGCTCTTTGATGTGTGTAGCTTGTGCAAAATGAGTATAAAATGTATCAGCAGTGTATTCTACCGCATTATGATAGCTTGATTTAATGTAGTTTAGTGATGAGATAAATGGTGCTTGGATGGTATTTGAATAATAAATTGCACTCAAAAAGAGCACAATCAAGATAAATAAAAAGCTAAGAAGCCCTTTATTCATTTTCGAAAAGCTCCTGCAATAAGTCTATCTCTTCGAGTGCACGCCCAGTTCCTCTCGCAACCGCTAGGAGAGGTTCATCAGCTACATAGACAGGGATTCTCACAAGATCTGATAGAAATTTGTCTAGCTGACGAATTAAAGCTCCACCACCGGTTAAGATAATACCATTGTTTACGATATCTCCGGCTAAGTCCGGTGGCATTTGTTCTAAAACATCACGAAGTGCTTCAGCAATTTCTTTTAAAGGTTCCTGCATCGCTTCTCTTGCATCTTCACTTGTAAGTTCAACCGAACTAAGAAGTCCTTCTACTTGGTCTCTACCATTGACTACCATTGTTAACGTCTCATCAAGTGCAACAGCCGTTCCAATATTTATTTTTATCTCTTCAGCTACTCTCTCACCGATGAGTAAATTATATTTTTTACGAACATAGTTTACAATGCCTTGATCAATTTTATCTCCGGCTGTACGTATAGACTTAGAAATAACAAGTCCGCCAAGTGAAACAACACCGACTTCAGTGGTGCCTCCACCAATATCGACAACTAAATTTCCTTTTGGTTCTCGGATATTAACACCTGCCCCAATTGCGGCTGCCATTGGCTCTTCTATAAGAAATACTTCTCTAGCTCCGGCACTTAAAGCAGATTCCCTAACAGCTTTTCTCTCAACCTGAGTTAAGCCATAAGGCACACAGATAATAATTCTAGGACTTATAAGAGAACTTCTGCCATGCGCTTTTTCAATAAATTTCCTAATCATTTTTTCAGTCATGTCAAAGTCAGCAATAACACCGTCTCTCATAGGTCTGATAGCTTTGATATTTCCCGGAGTTTTACCAACCATCTCTTTTGCTTCATGTCCAACTGCTAAAACTCTTTGGTGACCATTTCTTTCAGTTTTAACTGCGACAACAGAAGGCTCATTTATGATGATTCCTCTGCCTTTAGCAATAACGATTGTATTTGCAGTACCTAAGTCAATGGATAAATCATTTGAAAAAAGCCCTATTAATTTACTAAATATCATATCTCTGCCTTATGCTGTTTTTTTTGTAGATTTCTTAATATAGACTGGTGTTTCACCATTCTCAATAACTTCTTTTGTGATTAAAACTTCATAACCGCTGTATTCAGGTAATTCATACATAATATCAATCATATTTTCTTCTAAAATAGCACGAAGCCCGCGAGCTCCAGTTTTTCTTTTAATTGCTTTTTTTGCGATTGCAAGCAATGCTTCTTCTTCAAAGTTTAATTCAACTTCATCTATTGAAAAAAGTTTTTTATATTGTTTTATGAGTGAGTTTTTAGGCTCGGTTAAAATACGAACCATATCCGCTTCAGTGATTTCATTGAGTGATGCAATAATAGGAAGACGCCCAACAAGTTCAGGGATAAGACCATAGCTGACCAAATCATCAGGTTCAACCATATCGTATGTCGTTTTGCGTTCTTCTTTTGTTTTTTTATCGTGGCCAAATCCGAGTACGTTGTCACCCTGTTTTCTTTTTAAGATTTCATCAAGTCCATCAAATGCACCGCCGCAAATAAACAGTATGCCTGTTGTGTCAATGGAAGTGAACTCTTGGTTTGGATGTTTTCTTCCACCTTTTGGCGGTATGTTGACTGCTGCACCTTCGATGATTTTTAAAAGTGCCTGCTGAACGCCTTCTCCTGAAACATCGCGGGTAATAGAACGATTTTCACTCATACGGGAGATTTTATCTACTTCATCTATAAATACGATTCCCTGCTGAGCTCTTTGTATGTCTCCATCTGCAGCTTGAAGCAGTTTGGTTAAAATGTTTTCAACATCTTCTCCAACATATCCGGCTTCGGTAAGACTTGTTGCATCAGCGATAGCAATCGGTACATTTAAAACTCTTGCAATAGTCTGAGCCATAAGCGTTTTACCACTACCGGTCGGTCCTATGAGTAAAACATTTGATTTTGCTATTTCAGTATCATCATCGGTAATGTTTTTAGTTCTAAAGATTCTTTTATAGTGATTATAAACAGCTACACTTAAAAGTTTTCTGGCTCTTTCTTGACCGATGATATAATCGCCCAAAAAGTTATCCAACTCTTTTGGTGTCATAAGATCATTTACAGCTTCAACGAGTTCAGCATTGTTATTCTCATGAACTTCTTTTTCATCACCGAACATAATTTTGTATGCTGAAATGACACAATTTTTACAGATATAAACTCCATTACCAGCTATTAGCGGATTTACTTCGCTCTCTTTTGCATCACAAAAACTACAGTGTCTATGGATCATATATTTTTCCTCTCGTACGGAATCCCGCGTTTGGTTTCTAAAATAAAATTACAAAGTTTATGAACATGCTGATTGTTGCTGTTTTGTATAAGTTCATTTGCCACATCTTTTAAAGGTTTACCAGATTCAAATAAATCTTTATATGCAGATTTGAGTTCATCTATCTCATCTCTTTGCAGATGTCGTCTCAGACCTGTTAAATTTAAACCTCTCAAATTTGCCCGATTTCCCTCAGCCATACAAAATGGCGGTATATCTTGAGATAATGCAGAAGCTCCGGCTACCATGGCATAATCTCCAATATGAACAAACTGATGGATTGGAGTCATCCCGCCGATAACGACATGATCTCCCATCTCTACATGTCCAGCTAAAGTTGCAGCATTTGCAAAAATACAATGATTCCCAATGATTACATCATGCCCTACATGTACATAGCCCATAAAAAGGTTATTTGAACCAATGACAGTTTTTCCGCCGCCACCTTGAGTTCCAGGATTAAAAAGGGTGAACTCTCTTATCTTATTGTTATCACCAATGATAAGCTCTACATCTTCACCATTAAACTTAAGGTCTTGCGGAATTGAGCCAATAACAGCATGTGAAAATATATGATTATTTTTGCCGATAGTGGTCTTTCCATCAATAATCGCACCTTGGTCGATTATAGTCCCATCACCAATAGTCGCTTGTGATGAGATGAAACAAAACGGTCCAATCTTTACATCTTTACCTATAACTGCCCCATCTTCTATGACAGCCAGTGGAGAAATCTTATTCAATTTATTTGTCTACTATCATAGCTTTTAGTTCAGCTTGAGAAACTAAAACATTGTCTACATAAGCTTTACCGTCAAGCATCCAGATATTACCTTTTCTTTTGATAACACTAATCTTGTATTCCAGTCTGTCTCCAGGTCTTACAGGGGAGCGAAATTTAGCATTGTCTATGCTCATAAAATATACAACTTTATTTGCCACTTCCTCTTCAGTAAGGTCATCCATGCTTTTAAATGCCAGAATCCCGCCAGCTTGAGCCATCCCTTCAAGTATCATAACTCCCGGATAGATTGGGTGACCCGGAAAATGTCCTTGAAAAACTTGTTCGCTGATAGACACATTTTTGAAGCCGACTAAAGTTTCATTTTTAACGATATCTGTAACTCTGTCAATAAGTAAGAATGGGTAACGATGAGGTAGAATTTTTTGAATTTCCATAACATCCATAGTCATAAGTAAAGGCCTTGTAAAAATTTTTTATTATTTTAGCTGAATTAATATTATAAAAGTATTAGCTTTTCTTTTGTATCTTCGTAAGTTTTTGCATCAAGAGTTATTGTTAATTTCTCATCCGAAATTTTTTCTACAACTATTATAGGTGTTAAATCATAATTTGTACATGTCAAAGTATTTCTGAATTTTAACTCCTCTTCAAAACTCGGAGCATTGAAAATAAGCTCTTTTATCTCTTTATAATTTGTCTTACATGTAGCGTTAAAATATGCAAGCGTGACAAATTTTATCTCTTCTTTGTTGAAATAATGAATATTTTTATCTTTAAATTCTATGCGGCCTTGTGCTTTTTTTCTGGGAAGCATCGAGTACGATAATGCATAGGCGGGGATGTTCCTGTTTTTGCCTTCTGTAACTGTAAAATTAAACTGTCGATAATTTAAAAATTTCTGCTTGATAATCTTATAGGAAATGTTATCCTCTTCCAATTCCATACGATATTTGTACATCTCCAGTCGCTCTTCTATCGAAGCTGGCAGGACTTGATTTGAAATAGGTGAAAACATCTCATCCATGAGACGGTCTTGCTGTTCTCTTTGCATGGTAAGCCCAAAAATACAACCGCAATAGTCTTGTCTGTAAAGCTGCTCTTCTTTTGTGACTCTGCTTTGGTCTTGAGTGCCACCGCCTGAACGGTAATCAACCGCTATGAATTCCACTCCGTGATTTTTATAAAAAGCATCTCCGACCCGTTTGAGCTGTTCTTGAGATTTTAATGGACTTACAAGCAAGGTTGTAGTCATTTTTTTTTCGCCAAGTTCAAGAGCTTTATGAGCACTGACATCAAATCGCTTATCAAAGCAGACTTCACATCTCGCCCCTTTTTCCGGTTCTTTTTCTAAGCCTTTAACTGCCTGCATCCAAGCTTCAAAGTCATACTCACCTTCGAGCAGATCAATACCCAGTTTTTTGCAAGAACGCTGTACATCAAGGTGTCTGAGCTGATATTCTGAATAGGGATGAATATTGGGGTCATAAAAAAAACCGGTAAGTTTTTCGTCCGGATAATCATGCTGGAGTTTTTCCAAAAAAAAGTGCGAATCAACGCTGCAACAGATATGTACTAAAATAATAATTTCCTTTTATTAGAGTTCTTACCTTTTTCTAAAGTGAAATAATAACATCATGAATCTCAAATATAGCTACAATACATTCAATAGTATCGAAATATAATATTAATTGTTCTATAATTAGCGAAAATAAGTATTAAAAGGATTTACATGCCAGAAGAAAGAAGTTTTGGAGACATGTTTAAAGATGGTCTAAAAAAAGATGTTAAAAATAGAGTTAAAGATACGGTAATTCATGATTCTCATGCGAGCGATGATTCACATGTGTTTGATAGAATGGCTGATGTCATGTATGGTATGACAACTAAAATGCCGCTATTTGGCAAATACGTAAAAACACCACTTGATAAAATTGATGCACTTAATAAAACAAAAATATTTACAAGTAAAACATTTAAACCTATTTTTCCATTTTTTAAAGTAGATAAAAAGTATACAAAATTATTAGTGGATGAAGCTCCTAACAGTGATTCACAAAAGTCAGTCAAAAAAGCTCCGGAAGTTGATTCACAAAAGCCGGTTCAAAAAGTTATGGAAGTTGATTTAGAAAAGTCAGTAGATGAAGTTGTAAAAAATGATTTAGAAGATGTAAATAGAGCTTTTTAGTTCCCAGGTAAAACTTGGGAACAGATACTAAAGTAAATAAATACTAATTTATTTACTTTCTAAAATCTCAATACTATTAATCGTATCTTGACCTTTAATGCTGTCAAGAACATCAAAACTTTCTTTATCCTCTTTTTCAATACCGCCAAATACAGTATGCACTCCATCTAAATGAGGAGTAGGTACAAAACAGATAAAAAATTGGCTTCCGCCAGTGTTTGGTCCGGCATGCGCCATAGATAATGTTCCACGCATGTGTTTGGAAGTATTGAGTTTTGTCTCACATGGAATAGAATAACCAGGTCCACCGGTTCCAGTTCCATTTGGACAGCCGCCTTGAGCCATAAAACCTGGAATAACACGGTGAAAACTCAGGTCATTGTAAAAACCTGTATTTGCTAAGTGTGCGAAATTTGCAACTGTATTTGGAGTTTCATCACCAAAAAGTTTTATCCAAATAACACCCTTTGGAGTTGTTACTTTAGCCCATTGGAATTTAGCTGTCTCTTCTTTACTTAAGTCGTAAGTTTTTAATTCTTTTTTACCGAACATGTATTTCCTTTGTAATAATTTTGCAATTATAGTTAAATTTTCTAAATAGAGTAAAATAATATTGATATAATACTTTTAATGCAGAATTTTTAAAGGCTTATTTGAAAGATGATAAATTCAATAAATAAAATACATAATTTTTTTTTACTCAAAGTAAACTCCATAACAATAAAAAAAGCAAATATTCTCACAACACTTTTTATTTTCCTTTTTACAATCATCTTTGCGTATTTACTGATTAAAGAAAACTACTATGATTATGAAAGAGCATTAGTAGACCAGCAAAAAGTTCATGACAGCAATATCACTATAGATGAAAAGTATAAGCAGACACAAAAAAAGTTAAAAACACTTTTGATTAAAAATACCATTGCTATCTCAACACTGGCATTTATTCTTTTTGCAATTATGCTCGGGTTTTATAAAATTTTTAACACTTTGATTCAAAGAGACATGCAAGCTTTCTTAGACTTTTTTAAAGATACGGCACATCATGAACAAGTTCTAAATCCACATGCAATATTTTTTAAAGAGTTTAAAACGATGGTTGGATATGCCAATGATATGGTAGATACCATCAGCGAGCAGAAAAGGACACTTCAAGAGTTAAATCTTAGTTTGGAAGATAAGGTGAAAGAAAAAACAGCTGACTTGGAATTAATAAATAAAAATTTAGAAAAAGAGAAAATATTTTCACAAGATTTACTGAATTCTCAAAAAGAATTTTTAAGATATACGGTTCACGAAACAAACACTCCTCTTAGTGTGATTTTAACAAGTATAGAGCTTTATGTTATGAAAAATAAAAAGGACAGACAGCTCTCAAAAATAGAGGCTGCTGTAAAAAATATCTTTAGTATTTATGATGATTTGAGTTACTTAGTCAAAAAAGATCAGGTGGAATATCCAAAAAGCGTAATAGATATTGGAGCCTTTTTAAACTCTAGAGTTGATTTTTTCGAAGAGGTAGCGGAACTTTCAAAAATCAGCTTTAAAAATATTCTACATGTGACAAGTTTATATATTTACTTTAATGAAACGAAGCTGCAAAGAGTTATAGACAATACTCTTACAAATGCCATAAAGTATACATTGCCAAATGAAGTTGTTTACATAGAACTTAGGCAAAAAAGTACTTTTATATATATGTCTGTCGGAAGTAAGTCCAAAGAAATTAAAGATACCGAGAAAATTTTTGATTCTTTTTATAGAGAAGAGAAAAGTCGCGAAGGTTTTGGCATAGGGCTTAGGCTTGTTAAAACTATTTGTGATGAAGAAGGTGTTGAAATTTTGCTTGACACAAATGATGAAAAGACAACTTTTACGTATAGATTTAAAATGATGGGTGCATAATGAAAATATTATTACTGGAAGATGAAGTTATGTTAAATGAGTCAATACAAGAGTTTTTGGAGGAGCTGGGGCACACAATAGATACTTTTTTTGATGGCTTAGATGCTTATGAGGCAATTAAAAAAAATGCGTATGACTTACTGATACTCGATATAAATGTGCCAAATATGGATGGACTTACTTTCTTAGAACGGATACATGAGCTTAAGATACATGTACCGACCATATATATAAGTGCTTTGGTAGATATAGAAGATATCTCCCGTGCTTATAACTTAGGGTGCTATGATTACTTAAAAAAACCATTTCATTTAAAAGAATTAGCTTTGCGACTAGATAGAATTGTTCTCTCAACTGAGGTTCCAAGGGTACAGCTTAGGCTTTCAAAAAATTACAGTTATAATCAGGAGCATAGTACACTTTTATTTAACGGCATACCTCAGACACTTACAAAACGACAATCACAAATCATAGATTTACTTGCAAGAAACCGTGGAAGGGTTGTTGATTTTGAGCAGTTTAACAATTATGTATGGGATGATGTAATTGTGGATAATGCAACAATCCGTGCAGAAATAAACAGATTAAAAAAGTTTTTGCAAGAAGATGTTATCCATAATGTAAGGGGGATGGGGTATATGATTGACAAACCTTAAGACCGTATTTGTAAGCTTTAAATAATGTTTGTACAGTTTTTCTAAAAAGTCTTGTTTTATCAAGATTTTACTTTAAATTGTTTACAACAATAATTAAAAATGACAAATATTTGGAGCTAAATCATCAAATAAAATGGGGTTCAGAAGGCAACTTTTTTAAATTTAACTGCCTAATTTTAGAGTTCGTTTGACATTATTTGTCTATAATTCAACTTAATTTTAAAATTATGGATACTATATGTCTTATTTGCTACCTAACGACTTTGTTACAAAAATGGTGGATTCTGGAGAATCCAAAGTGTATATGTCAACAAGAGACACACTTATTCGTTCTATTATGGCTGGAGCTATTCTAGGGCTGGCGGCTGCATTTGCAATTACAGTTACCATGCAAACTGGTTCATCATTAGCTGGTGCAATGCTGTTCCCTGTTGGATTTATTATGCTATATCTTATGGGCTTTGATTTACTTACAGGAGTTTTTGTTTTAGTTCCTCTCGCTCTACTTGACAAACGACCTGGTGTAACAGTTGCTCAAGTTTTAAGAAATTGGGGTATAGTGTTTTTAGGAAATTTTGCAGGTGCATTAATTGTTGCATTTATGATGTCATTTATACTGACATATGGTTATTCCATTGACCCAGGTATGATTGGGGATAAAATAGCTTCAATTGGTGAAGCAAGGACACTAGGTTACAAAGAACATGGTATAGCTGGATGGATGACAATATTTATTCGTGGTATGTTATGTAACTGGATGGTTTCAATGGGTGTTGTTGGTGCTTTTGTGTCAACTTCAGTTAGTGGTAAGGCTATTGTTATGTGGATGCCAATAATGCTTTTCTTTTATATGGGGTTTGAGCACTCAATAGTTAATATGTTTTTATTTCCATTTTCAATGATAATGGGTGGTAATTTTACTATTATGGATTATTTAATCTGGAATGAAATACCGACTGTATTAGGGAATCTAGTAGGTGGTCTTGCATTTACTGGATTAACTCTATATTCAACACATATTAAAACTGGACAGAAAAGAGACTTAAACTAATTATAGTTGTGCTCAAACTCTACCCAAAAATGACTGATTTTAAAGAAGTTGAAAGATTTTTATAGAGCTACAAACCCCTTGTTTACGGTCTTTTGTGGTTTTTATTATGTTATTTAAAAATTTCACACTTCTTCAGCAAGTGAGCATATGAGCAGTAATTCAAAAGACATAAATGAGTTGGCATCTATATCCATAGAAGTGGAAAGTAAAATAAACACAGCCGCAACTATTGTAAATCAAGCAACAAATGCAAGCGATAAAACTGTAAAAGATCTTGAAAATACCGGCACCAATGTTAATAGTATTGCAAAAAGTATAAATGAAATCAATTCTATTTCAACTGAAAATGCAAGAAATGTAGAAGAAATAGCGAGTGCGGCAGAACATTTAAACAGTATGACTTCAGAACTTTCAGATAAATTGGAACATTTTAAGACTTAAAAATCATATACTTCAATCCAAAGTAACACAGCTACCTTAATAATTTAATTTTAAGCCATAATTGAATTATTAGTGTTACTTATCTCTACAACTAGCCTAAATCAAAAAGTTTTTTTTACAAATATTCAATTTGCTATGTTCATGCTATTTTTATGCTTTAGTATTAGTTCGTATTAGAATTATAGGGAGAATGAAAATGAAAAAACGTATAGCAATGAGTGTGTTGGCTGTTGGACTTCTTAGTTCGGTAAATGTTTATGGTGCAGAAGATTTGAGTTCAATGTTTTCTGAGGGGAAAGTAAGCGGACAGATTAGAGAGTTTAGTATTTCTAGAAGCATGGATTATAGTAATCCCGCATCAAAGGATTATACCCGTACCGCAAATGCAATCGGCGGTTATCTGAAATATGAGACTGCTGATT
>CALCGG010000063.1 GCA_937900945.1 uncultured Sulfurimonas sp.
TTTGAAGGTGCAGAACAAACAAACGGATTTTATGATGATACAAAAGATTTTTGCTTACAGGCAATAAATCAGGCAAATCCACGGTGCGAATTTTATAATATACCTGTGGTAGACGAAGCGGCAAAATTGAATTTTTCACAGTATCTCTTTGATTCACAGAATACACAGATAATCTACCATAGATTGTCCCAGCTTATCAATTACAGCAAAGGCTCAGATAACCAATTAGGGGAACTCGAAAATGAGCTGGATTATCAGATTACGGATAGTGTGAAATATTATAACAATATGTTTTATAGCTATTTGGAAAATTCATTTTCGAAAACTTTTAATCAAATTTCATATAACACAGATAAATTTAATATTAGTTTTTCTCATTTATACAGAGATACGTTTTTACCATCAACGACCACTTATACTCCTTACACAAGCTATCTCACATCGAGTGCAAGATATAATTACAACGAGCATTATTCCTATCATATGACTTATAATTATGACTTGGAAAACAGTTTAAAAAAGAGTGCCGAAATAGGTTTTATGTATAAAAAAAGATGCTGGGATTTTGGGATAAGATATCTTGAAAATGTAAGACCAATACTGGCAGCTGACGGTTCATCATCGTTTATAAACGATAAATATATATTTTTTACTATAGCGTTAAGACCATTCATGACACCTAGCAGAGCAAATGATTTTAGTGCTAGACTTCCTTAAGGGGCGATTGTTTTGAAAAAGTATAAACATATTCTGAAAAATCGTAAAGATGCTGCCGTAAAACTAACTGATGTTATACCGATGCAAAGGTTCAAAGAAGAATCTTGGAAAATAGTGGCTGTTTCAAGCGGTGGACTAGAGCTTGGTTCCTACATAAAAGGAAAATATACCAATAGTTTGAACTTTTTGTTTTCTGAACCAATCTATGCTCCAAATAATAAAGAGTGTGAGATTGCAAGAGTTAGTGAAAAAGAAGAGATTGTCATAAACGAAGAGCTTGTATCTTCATTTGACATACAATATGATTATATTTATGGTGAAGCACACAGGAAACATGAGGAACAGATACTAAGCTGTATCTATCAATATAGAAAAGGAAGACATTTTCCACCCATGAGAGATGAAGTTGTATTGTTAGTCGATGAGGGAAGCGAAACGGGGTTGAAGTTTATGACAGCGTTAAAAACTATTTTGGCTATGAAACCAAAAGCTGTTTATATAGCGGTACCGGTTATCCCGACTGATGTTTTGGAATTGCTGGAACCATATGCGGACGATATCTATTGCTTACATGAGATAGACGATTATGTTGAAACATCTCTTTATTATGAAGAGTTTGAAGATGTAGATGATGAAAAAATAGAAAAATTACTAGAGGAAAAATAATGAAATATGATGTAAATTTAGAATTGAAAAATAAAACTGAAGAGTACTCTTTTGGAGATGTAGCTAAGCAGGCAAATGGTGCAGCTTGGCTAAAATCAGGCAATACAGTAATCCTCGCGACAGTTGTAATCGATGAGACAGAGATTGTAAAAGATGACTTTTTGCCGCTCACAGTTCAGTATATAGAAAAATCGTATGCTGCAGGAAAAATTCCCGGTGGATTCTTTAAGCGCGAAACAAAACCAAGTGATTTTGAAACTTTAACATCCCGCATAGTTGACCGTTCTCTTCGTCCGCTTTTTCCAAAAGGATTTGGCTATCCAACACAGATAACAATCATGGTCTTGAGTGCAGATAAAGAATCAGATTTGCAGGTCTTAGCATTAAATGCCGCTTCTGCCGCTCTTTATACTTCTGATATAGATATAAATACCGCAGTTTCTGCTGTAAGAGCTGCTAAAGTAGATGGAAAAATAATTTTAAATCCAACTATGTCAGAACTGTCTAATTCTACACTTGATTTATATCTCTCTGGTACAACAAAAGATCTTCTCATGATTGAGATGAGAACATTTGGCAGTGAAGATATCTCTGTAAATGAGGCTTTTATAGATCCTATACTTGACCCAACCATGGGAGCAACTATAATTGCATCACATGTGTCTAACGCAATGCCTGAAGAGGAGCTAATAACAATTTTTCAAAAAACCGAAGAACTGCTATTTTTAACAAATACTCAATACGAAGATGCATTTGCATCGCATAAAAAAGAAACTTTAAGCATAGAATATAAAGCGCATATAATTAATGAAGAGCTGGTTTCTTATGTAAGAGAAAATCATATGTCAGATATTAAATCGGCTATGAATCACATGGCAAAATCTGAACGTTCAACCGCTCTAAGACAATTAAGAAAAAGAATAATAACAGAAAATATTGATTGGGTAGAAGTTGAGCTCAAAGATGCTATCGAGAAAGTAAAAAAAGAACAGGTAAGAAGTCAAATATTAAATGAAAGAATTCGTGCTGATGGAAGAGCTTTAACTGAAATCAGACCTATTTCAATAAGCACGAATGTACTTCCAGCTGCTCACTCGTCATGTTTATTTACTCGTGGACAAACACAAGCTTTAGTAGTTCTTACAATGGGCGGACCAAAAGATGCGCAGATGTTTGAAAACCTGACAGATGATGGGACTCAAAACGAAAACTTTATGGTTCACTATAATTTTCCAGGTTTTAGCGTTGGTGAAGCATCTCCAATTATGGGAACAAAAAGAAGAGAATTAGGGCATGGAAATTTAGCAAAAAGAGCATTAGAGCCTATAGTAAACTTAGATGGACAAACTGTTCGTTTAGTGTCTGAGATTTTGGAATCAAACGGTTCATCTTCAATGGCAACTGTATGTGGCGGTTACATGGCTCTTCGTGCTGCAGATATTGATACTAGCGACGTTGTTGCTGGAATCGCCATGGGCATGGTAAGCGAAGGCAACAAGTATGCAATTCTCTCAGATATCATGGGACTTGAAGATCATGATGGAGATATGGATTTTAAAGTAACCGGTTCAAAAGACGGTATCACTGCTATGCAGATGGACATTAAACTTGGCGGAATCAGCCTTGATGTACTTAAAGAAGCACTGTATCAAGCAAAAGAGGGTAGAAGTCATATAATTGACATCATGATTAAAGCTGAAAATGAAATAGAGTTTAATGATGGAGTTTTACCAAGTGTAGATTTCTTTCATATAGATCCAAGTTTTATCGGTGAAATTATAGGTCAGGCTGGAAAAACAATTCGTGAAATAATTGAGAAATTTGAAGTTGCGATTGACATAGATAAAAAAGATGGAAAAGTCAAAGTAACCGGTAAAAATAAAACTGGCGTAGCAGCTGCCAGAGAACATATTGAAGGGATAGTAAATACTCCTAAAGCTCCTAAAATAAAGTACGAAGTTGGAGATAAGCATGAGGGAACAGTTAAGAAAATTGTTGATTTTGGAGCGTTTATAGAACTTCCGGATGGAACAGACGGCCTTTTACATATCTCAAAAATTTCTAACGAAAGATTTGATAAAATCTCTGACGTTTTAAAAGAGGGTGAAAAAATTACAGTTGAAATTTTAGAATTCAAAGGTAGTAAAATCTCTTTAGGACGCGTATAGCATCTTTTAACATGTGAAACTTTTTTCACATGTCTTTCTTTTTAAACTATAATTTATCACTTTTTATGTACAATCCGCGTATCGATTTCTAGTAGGGAAATAGTTGCATTTATGTTTCTATTGCTATTCGCAAGAATGGTTACGCTATCCGAAAGTAATTGTAATAATTTAACGGAGATATATATGAAAAAAATTCTTTTTTTAATGTTAGCACTTACTGTTGCTGCATTCGCAAATGAGGGTGACGTTGCTAACCAAACTCTTAAAGCTTACTCAATGATCGCTGCTGGTCTTGGTCTTGGTCTTGCTGCTCTTGGTGGAGCAATAGGTATGGGTCATACTGCTGCTGCAACAATCGCTGGTACTGCAAGAAACCCAGGT
>CALCGG010000064.1 GCA_937900945.1 uncultured Sulfurimonas sp.
TATACTACCCCAAGAAAAACAAACAACATTTTCTAAATTGTTATTCTAAAAGAGCTAAAATTACAGTAGAAATGAGAGGGTAATAGCATGAGTAGAAAAAGAACAGTTTATACAGCAGAGTATAAAACAAGATTAGTTTTAGAAGTTTTAAAAGAAGATACAACACTAGCAGAAATAGCAAGTGCAAATAAAATAACACCACTAAACCTACAGAATTGGAAGAAGATATTTCTTGCAAATGCAGAGCTAGCGATGGAACCTAGTAAGGCTATCAAAGAGTATAAAGAAGCTAATGCAAAGTTAGTAGTTGAAGTTGGTGAATATGCCAAGAAAGTCGGACAATTAACGCTAGAGAAGGACTGGGCTGTGGGAAAGCTAAAGGACTTGGACTTATCTAAAAAATTAGCGATGATTGATGAGTCCAAGTCCAAAGTAATGTCAGTAGTAAAACAGTGTGAGATACTGCATCTAAACAGAAGCAATATTTATTATGCACCAGTAATAAATGAGTATAAATTAGCTATCAAAGAAGAGATAAAAGCTATCTTTGAAGAGATACCAATATACGGAGCCAAGAAAGTGCATTGTCAGCTCAAAGAGAATGGCTTTGATGTAAGTCTAAACACAGTCACATCTTATCGTAAAGAGCTAGGATTAAGAGCTATACTTGCCGTTAGAGAGCCTACCTGCCTTACTCAACCAAACATTGCACATCCTAAGTATTCTTATAAACTTAGAGGCTTAGATATTGTACGAGCGAATCAAGTGTGGTCAACGGATATTACCTACATTAAGATAGCTGGCGGGATGGTGTATCTTGCTGCTGTTATTGATTGGTACTCGAAAGCTGTTCTGAGTTGGCGAATTTCAAATACTATGGATACATCCTTAG
Organism: uncultured Sulfurimonas sp.; assembly: GCA_937900945.1. Taxonomy (GTDB): domain Bacteria; phylum Campylobacterota; class Campylobacteria; order Campylobacterales; family Sulfurimonadaceae; genus Sulfurimonas. The sequence goes on from CALCGG010000064.1 coordinate 893, forward strand.
TCATGGATGTTCTTGATGAAGCACTTTTAAAATATGGAAAACCAGAGATATTCAACACTGATCAAGGGAGTCAATATACTAGCTATATTCACACTCAAAAACTCAAAGATAATGGCATCATAATCTCTATGGATGGAGTTGGTCGAGCAACCGATAATATCGTTATTGAAAGGTTCTGGAGAAGTGCTAAAGTAGAAAGAATTTACTTGAACCAATACAACACAATCAAAGAGCTAAAAGAGGATGTTATTAATTATATGCAGTTTTATAATTACAGGAGATTTCATGAAACACTTGAGTATAAAAAACCTATGAATGTTTACTTTGAGAGTTTGAAAATTAACAAGGATATTTTTGACACTGACAAGAAAAGTGTAGCATAGAGTTACACACTAGGACGGAATAAGGATTTTGGAAAAGTTGTCTTGACATATTGGGGTGGCATAATCAACCGACAATGTAGACTCAATATTAAAGTTTCCACTTTTATACGGTGGAGTT
>CALCGG010000065.1 GCA_937900945.1 uncultured Sulfurimonas sp.
GATGGAACTTCAGGAGATTCAACTGAGACAACGACGCTGGGTATAAACTATTTTCCGCATGAACAAGTTGTGTTGAAATTAGACTATGCTATGAAAAGTCAAGGCTCTGTCGATACTGATACTGCGAGTATTTCTATGGGCTTTATTTTTTAAAAAAGAGAGATTATGAAAAAAATATTTATCTATATTCTGTTTATTTTTGCACTTCCATTGAGTGCAAAAATATTGATCTCGCCCGTGGATGCCATGAAATATGCTTATGGACAAGAGAGTGAAATCAGCAAAAAAAATATTTTACTCTCTTCCCAACAGGCTGCACGAATCACTGAAGAGGCAAAAGTAAAACTTGATACTAAGATATTTAGAATTTTTAAAGCCATCAAGGCAGATAAAGTTCTTGGTTTTGGGATTTTGGTAAACAATAAAGTTCGTTCTAAAAATGCTGTAGTTATCTATTTTATAACGCCCCAGTCAATACTCAAAGGGATAGAGATTATAGCTTTCAATGAACCTGATGAATATATTCCATCCAAAGAATGGAGTTCGCAGTTTCAAAATATAGAAACAACTAAAATGCTTAGGACCTCAAAAGAGATTCCAACCATAACAGGTGCGACACTCAGTGCCAGAAGTATTACGGATAGTTCCAGAGTGGCATTTGCTTTATATAATGAGGTTTTAAAAAATTAAAATGAAATTTACAATTATAAAAGATTTAAAACAAGACAGTTTGATGAAACCTATATTGTCAAGCTTATTGTTCTTCACCCTACTCTATCTCATATCTGATATTTTTGTAAAGCAAAGCAGTTTTGGCATTTTTACACAAACGATACACCTAACACTTTTTGGAGATGAAGAACAATTTGTAGACCCCATAACACAATCCTCTTTCTTAGAATTTTGGCATGGAGAAATCTTTTTTATTATGATGATTGTTTTTACACTCAGTACCATCTTTATTCGAGTAAGTAACGCTTCAAAGAGTGCTATAGTGATTGTCAATCTCTTGATGATCAGTTCCATTATTTCACTTATAAGCTTGCCGCTTGCATATTTTATACATGTAGGCTTTATCCAAATCTATGTTCTAACTTTTTTTGTGTGGCATATTTTAGCGATACTGAGTGCACTTACTTCTCTAAAAGGGCTCTATTATGCATAAGGCTTACAAAGTCTCTATATTGTATTTTTCCATTTTTACGCTCATGCTTCTAGTAAGTGGTATTATGATATTTGAGTCTAAAATAGGCTTTGAAGTCAATAGAGCGCTCGCCTATTATATTGGTGACAAGGAGCTTTTTCTCACTGCCAAAAGCAATAGCGGCATTTTAAAATCAGCCCTGCCACATATTTTTGCTTTTGCACTTTTGTCTATGGTCACCTTGCATTTTTTGGTCTTTACAAGATATAGGAACAAATCAATTGTAAAAATATTGCTCTATACAATCCTGAGTGCACAATTTTTTGAAATATTCAGTCCGTTTCTTATCATCAATATCTCTGATATTTTCATATACTTGAAAATAGTCTCATTTTTTATATATGTCTGCATGATTCCTGTGGTTTTATATCTACTTTTTGATAGTATTGCACAAATAAAATTCAGATAGGAATATAGTCATGTTAGAAGTTTTGCTACTCTCCTTTGCTCTTAGTATGGATGCATTTGCGGTTTCAATCGGTATCGGTGTCAAAAACAAAGATTTTGACAAGAAACTAGCTCTTAAAGTTGGGCTGTTTTTTGGATTTTTTCAAGGATTTATGCCTCTGTTTGGTTATTTTGCAAGTATCGGATTAGGAGGTATTATAGAATCAGTCGATCATTGGATTGCCTTTATTTTACTGAGTATCATAGGTGGGAAGATGCTTTATGAAAGTTTTGGTGAAAATATTGAAGATGAAATCACAAAAATAACGAATAAAATACTGCTGCTTTTAGCAATAGCTACAAGTATAGATGCCATGGCAGCAGGCTTTACCCTGAATCTACTTCAACTCAATCCATATCTATCCATGATAATTATCGGTGTAGTGACTTTAATATTTAGCTATATTGGAGTTTTTATCGGTTCAAGAGGCGGTGGATTTTTAGAAGACAAAGCTGAAAAAATAGGCGGCGTTGTTTTAATCGGAATTGGTTTAAAAATCTTGATAGAACACACCTTATACTAAATCTAGTAAAGCTTAAAATTTTCAACAAACTCATCTATATTTGTACTCACAACCAACCTTCCGTCACTTTGGAGTATGACATAAGCGACGGGCATTTTATGTAAGAAACTGTAAGCTTTCTCTTTGGGCATAACGCTTACAGCTGTTGTAAAGGCATCCAAGTCACTATTTGGCATATCAGAGATAAGCGTTATCGATATAAAATTTTGTGCAGATTTTTTGAGTTTTGGATTTATCAGATGATTATTCTTTGAAGATTGTACGTATCTGTTATAATTTCCGCTCGTGCTGATTCCCGTCTCATGTTTCACTGTATCAAAACTAGCCAAAGAAGATTCTGTCTCATGCGGATTCTGAATATCTATGTGACATGTATCAAGGCACCTGATATCTCCGCTTGCAGAGATTACGGCTCGTGCGACATTTTTATTTTTAAAATAATCTGCCACCTTATCGACGCCAAATCCTTTCCCCATCCCGCCTAAATCTAAGTTCATATTTTTGTCAATAGAGGCTACATGTAGATTAAAAGAAAGACCTTTAAAGTTTACATTTGCGTCTTGCAAATCTTGCTTTGTCGGAAGCTGTTCCTGCTCACCAAACCTGTATAAATCTTTAGTAATAGAACCAATCGTTATGTCAAAATATCCATCTGTTTGCTCATAATATTTTTTGCTCAATACTAAAGCTTGGTATGTATAAGAATCCAAACTAATTTTTTTGTTTTTATTGAGTTGAAAAATCTTGGCATTTGAATCATACGAGGAGAGTGAGAGCTCAACATTTTTGATGATTTGAAAGCCATCTTCTATAAGGTTTGAATGATTTTCATCCATAGATATAGTTATGAACGTTCCCATGCCTACTTTTGTTCTTGTAAGCATTTGAGCATTTAAAAAAGGCAAAAAGAGTAAAAGAAAAACTAGAAATCTAAGCATTTACTATTTACTTTTTGGTCTAAAAGCCTTGATAACATTTTCGTTAGTTTCTATAAATGGACCTTCTATCAAATCTATGCAGTATGGGACTGCTGGAAAAACTGCGTCTAAACATTCTCTGATTGACTTTGGTTTTCCCGGTAGGTTTATAATCAAACTCTTACCTCTGATGCCTGCAGTTTGACGAGAAAGAATGGCTGTAGGAACATACTGCAAGCTTACCTGACGCATAAGCTCGCCAAAGCCTGGCATCATTTTTTGACATACATTTTCCGTAGCCTCTGGAGTCACATCACGCAAAGCCGGACCGGTTCCACCCGTTGTTACAACCAAACAACACCCTGCATCATCACATAGTTCTTTCATGGTGTTTTCCAAAATATCCTGCTCATCGGGGATACATCTGTAAACTATCTCAAATTCACTTTTTAAATACTCTTTCATGGTATCTTGAATTGCTACGCCTGAGATATCTTCATATATCCCTTTACTTGCTCTATCGCTTGCTGTTATAACACCTATTTTTATCTCACTCACATTATTCTCCTAATTTGTTTGCAAAAAATGATTTGCATTTTTGATATATGTCACAGTTGCAACTTTTAAAAAGAATTCTCTTGCTTTTTGTGTGTCGATGACAGCATCTTCACTTCCGATATAGACCTCAATGTTTACACCCTTTTGCAAAAGTTTTTCCAACCCGTCTAAACTCCATTTATAGTTCAGCAACTCATCTAGTTCGTCAATAGTAGTTATTGAGCGTTCTATTGTTTTATTCGCATGTGGGGAAAAACAGGAGTTTATGAATTGACGAAGATATACATCCTCATTTTTTCTGTAAGCAAGCAGTTGCAACCGCTTAAAGCTTTCCTCTTTAGTTTGAAAAAAAGCTGGTGAAAAAAGTTGCAGCGTATCTATCCTATTTCCATTTGCTACCTGCTTCTTTGCCTCTTCATAAGCTTTTATAGCTCCATAACTAAATCCAGATATGCAGTACTCAGAACTATTGAGATAGTTTTCAAACAAATATGATTCATTTTTTAAAGAAAAACCACTATAAAATTTCATCAATATACTTTCTAACTTCTGTTTTTGTGATGCTTTCTCTCTCATACAGTACGGTTTCAACTTTATGAATGACACTTGGCATAGACTTTAGAAGTATCTTTGTTTCATCGTAGAGACGGTTCATGACTAGCTCTTCTTCATGCCCCATTGCAATAAGCGATGTTCCCATCCCATACTCTTCTATCATTTTTTTGATAAAATCTTTAGCTTCGTCCAAATCACCCTTAGCAGAACTTGAGTGTTCATTGTATTTAATCGAACATGCGACAAGACCTGCCAAGTGCATTTTAATTCTTGACTCGATTTCATGTTTTATAAGAGAATCATTCGTTGTTGGTGTCAGCTTTTCATTTGAGAGCATCAGTTTTTCAAATGAAATATCAAAATAAGTAGCACAAATGGCCTTTGCTGCCTGATAGGTCACATGATACTTTTTTTGTTCATCATTGAGTATTTGAAGCTTTTTCTTGCCAAATAACACCTTGTCTTTTACCTGATGGAAATGCTCTATCGTAATATGAAAATCTTTTTGTCTAAGAGAAAGCAGTGCTGCTTCATTTACAAGAGCCGCCAGCGAAGCTCCATTAAAACCAACTGTCATATTTGCAACTGCTTCTACGTCCAACTGATGAGGAACTTTTTGTAAATACTTGGAAAGGATGGAAGCTCTTTCTCTTTTAGTCGGAAGTTCCACAAAAATTCTTCTATCAAATCTGCCGGCACGCAGAAGTGCAGAATCCAGCACTTCTATTTTATTTGTAGCAGCTAAAACTATAACACCGCTTGAACCTTCAAAACCATCCATTTCTGTTAAAAGCTGATTCAGTGTAGCTTCTCGTTCATCATTTCTTTGTCCATCTCGTATTTTACCGACCGCATCAATTTCATCAATAAAAACAATAGAAGGAGAGTTGTTTTTTGCAGCAGCAAAAAGTTCATGTACCCTCTTAGCACCCATGCCGACATATATCTGCACAAATGAAGCACCGCTTTGATAGTAAAAAGGAACTCCGGCTTCATTTGCCACAGCTTTAGCTATCATAGTTTTACCCACACCCGGAGGACCAACCAAAAGCACACCTTTTGGCATGTAAGCTCCAAAACTTTTGTATCGTTTGGGATTTTTTATAAAGTCTATAATCTCTTCAAGCTCTATTTTCACGTCAGAAATACCGCCAATATCCTTAAAAGTAACATCACTTTTAATAGCTTCTACCGGTGTGCTATCATGCGAAAGAGAAGATATGTTGCTACTTTGAGAGCCAAAAAGATTACTAGAATCCGTTCGTTTTTGCCACCATCTGAGTGCTAAACTGCCAAGACCCAAAAATAAAACTAGAGATAGTAAATAAACAATGATATTTGTACCTGTTTCAACATCAACTTTGTAATCTATAAACATTTTTGGAGTTACTTGAGAAGATGCTATTTTGTAGTTATTTTTCTCTGTTTTTAAATAAACATACTCTTTTGTAACTATTACTTTTTGAACGGTATGATTCTGAAGTATCTTCGTAGCATCTTTTAAAGTAATAGGACTTGCATTATCTCTAAGCAGTGCAAACAAGACCAAAGCTATCACTATGAAAGCGGATACATAAAGCGCTATTCTGTTTGTTTTAGAGTTTAACATAGTTACTATCTCCTTTTGCGGTATAGTTTTGTACATTTATCCAGTTACCGACCAAGTCTTCATTTGACTCAACTATAACTTTATTGAAATGTTGATCAAAACCATGATAGGAGCCATCTTTTTCATTTTCTATCAAAACTTCCAACTCTCCCCGATAAGCTTTTCTAAAATCAAAATTTTTCTCTTCTATCAATATTTCAAGCTCATGTAGTCTTGCTTTTGCGACTTTTCCATTTACCTCTGGCTTCATTGTGGACGATGGAGTGCCATCTCTTTTAGAATAACTGAATGCATGCAAGTGTGTCAATGGTAATTCTCTTGCATTTTGCATCGCCTCAGCCCAGAGCGCATCATTCTCTCCCGGATGACCCGTAATAAAATCAGTTCCAATAGCAAAACCTTTACCTGCTAAAAGTTCAAAAAGCTCTCTGTCTTGCTTATAAACATTTCTTCTGTTCATGAGCTTTAACATTTGTGGAGAGGTGTGTTGCAGCGCTATATGAAGATGTCGCTCCAGCCATGGCTCATCAAGAATCTCTTTAAATTCATCTGTGATTTGAATAGGTTCAACACTCCCAAGTCTAATGCGTCTGACACCGCGGACTTGAGATATTTTTTTCATCAGTTTCGCAAGAGATGTTTTGGTATCTTGCCCATAACTGCCGACATTTGTTCCAGTCAAGATAAACTCACCAAAACCATTGAGTGCAAGTCTGGAGATTTGTTCCAAAATACGACCTTCGTCCATGCTCCTTGCATCGCCGCGCACATAAGGGATAATGCAGTAAGAACAACGAAAGTTGCACCCCTCCTGAATCTTTATAAACGCCCTGCTTTTGCCTATGAAATCATCAACAACGCTATTGTCTATATGGTTTAAATCTCCCGGGTCATAAAAAGGTTTATCCTGAGACAACATGAAATCTATTTTTTGTTTTTCACTTTGTCCAAAAACTCCATGAACCCTTTTTTCCTCAAGAAGCTTTTCTCCTTTCGTATGGGCACCACAGCCTGTCAAAAAGATTTTTGCATCACTGCTTTTTTCTACATGACCTATGTATGAACGTACATGTGAATCAGCCCCGTTTGTGACTGTACATGAGTTTATGACTATCGCATCCGCTTCTTCTTCGTTTTGTGTTATTTCGTAGTCCCTTAAAGAACTCATCATTACCTGTGAGTCATAAAGGTTTGTTCTGCATCCAAAAGTTTTAAAATATACTTTTTTCATTTAAACAATCTCATTTGTGTCAAAAGGAGGAATTTTTCTCTCATCTTGAATATGTAGTTTTTGAGTTGGGTATGCGATAGTAATATCGTCTGCAGCATTAAAGGCATCTACAATTTCCAAAGATATAACACTTCTGAGAGTCAAAGTCGCATAAGCATTTGTCAAATACCAGGCGTCAATAGATATACCGTTTGGTTCTATAAAAGAAAAGATTCTAGGTTCAACATTTGTATTTTTAAGGCTATATTGATTTCTTAGTTTATTTAACTGTTTTCTTGTAATGTCTGTATAACCCTTAGAATATTTTTTAGTTATCTCTTTAGCTAAATGCATGGCCTTTTTATGGTTTGAATCAAAAGAAATAGTTATATGAACACCATCCCAAACAGTTTTAAGCGTACTGTGCGTATAGTTTGCGACCATTCTGGTAAAGATGTAGTTATTCGGTACAAAAATAATTCTTCCGGCTCTTCTGTTTTGCATGATTGAGGTAAGTGTAATATCTTCAAGTATTGTCATGCGAAGAAGTGAAATATCCATAACATCTCCCACATATTTCATCCCGTCCATATCTACACGAATTCTATCTCCAACATGGATACTTCCGCCAAATACAATCACAAGCCAGCCCAAAATACTCATAAACCAGTCTTTCATTGCAATAGCAATACCGGCTGAAGCGAAGCCTAAAATCGTAACTAAATAGCTGACATTTTCTATATAATTAAAAAACAAAATCAAAATAATTAATGTTACATTCGTGAAAGTGATGATTTTATTTGCCATATAAAATCGTTCATTGTCTGTTATATATTTTTTAACTATTAATTTGAGTAAAAAGAAGAAAATAAATACAACAAATATAATAATTCCGATTTTCATTAGTCTATAAGCTTGTTCTTTTACGCCTTTATTTATATTTAGCTCAGCAATTTCAAGCCTTTTTTGATAAACCTTTGATGTAACTGTTATGGTGTCTAATGCCGTTTGAAATATTTCAAGCTGTTTTTCTTTAGCTGCAACTATTTCTTCATATTTTTTTTCAGTATCTAGCAGTGTAATTTCTTTATAAATCTGAAGTTCTTTCCTTAAAAGGCGTATTAAACCATTTAATTGCTCTTTTCTTTTTTTGTAATCCGTAAAATCAATATCTAAAGTCTTTGTACGCGATATCCCGGTAAAAATATCAAATGGATTTGTAACGCTTGGTATGTCATCAATATTTGGAGGGGTAAGGAGTTTTGAAAAAGGAGCACTTCCTTTTTGTTTTAATTTTTCAATCTCAGATGCCAGAATTTTTTCTTTTGAAATCAAACCGCTTAGCTCATCATTTTCACTTATTGATTTCTTTTTTCTTGTTAAATACTTTATTCGCTCTGTAATCTTTTCTAAACTTTCTCTCACTTCAAGAGAAGTAAGATAAGAAGCATAGCTCTTATTCCAAACTTTCTCGTTAGATATCTCTTCTTGTAAGTTTTTTAACTCATCCCGATAAGCATTTAATTTTTCTTTTTTATTTTGAACTTCAAGCTCTATTTCAATCTGTTTTTGTTTTTCATCTTGTTCTATTTGTATTTTGTTTGATAAATTGGCATCTTCATTTACCTGCGCATAGAGTACGGAAGATATAATGAAAAATAAAAATATGAAACTTTTCATTAAGCTTCTCCAAACTTATTTAAAACGCACATTATTGTCCCTATGCTTATCTCATCAGTTATGGTTACATCGCCTATTCCGATAGGAACAATAAAAGTTATTTTAGCATCAGAACTTTTTTTATCTAAAAAAAATGTATCGTAAAAACTTTTTGAATTTTCTATGAAATATGTTGTCGGCAAATTATATTTTTTTAAGAGAGCTTTGATCCTGTCTGCTTCTTTTTGAGTCATAAGATTCATCTTCATAGCTGTCTCATTTGCCATTACCATTCCGATAGCTACAGCTTCGCCATGTAAATATGTCTTATATTTTGTCTCATTTTCTATGACATGACCAAAAGTATGTCCATAATTTAAAGCGGCTCTCAATCCATGTTCTTTTTCATCTTGTGCTACCACATCAGCTTTTGTCTGGACAGCTTTTTTAATAGCTTCTTGCAATATATCAGGATTTTTTAAATCAGAATTTTCTAAAAATTCAAAAAAATCTTTATTAAAAGTAACTGCCATTTTAACCATCTCAGCTACGCCGGCACCAAATTCACGAGAAGGTAAAGTAGTTAAAAAATATGGGTCAATATAAACGGCTTTAGGCTGATGAAAAGCTCCAATTAAATTTTTTCCATAAGAGTTGTTCATCCCTGTTTTTCCACCAACACTGGCATCCACCTGAGAGAGAAGTGTCGTCGGCATTTGGATAAAGTCTATACCTCTTTGATAGATACTAGCAGCATATCCGGTCATATCACCTATAACACCCCCGCCAAAAGCTATTAGCATAGATTTACGATTAAAACGATGGTTAAAAAGTGATTCTAGAATAGTGTTTATACTTTCTTGGTTTTTGTACTCTTCCCCATCAGGAACGGTGATAATATAAAGCTCTTTTGCAGAAATTTTTGAGAGCAAATAAGCTAAATGAAGCCCTGCTACTTTTGGGTTAGTAACTATGGCAACTTTTGTATCAAAATGAAGTTCAGGAAGTGAGTCAATCGTTATATCGTATGAACTATCAATGACTTTTTTTAAAGGGATGTTTACTTGCATTATCTATCCAAAAATTTAATTTGTAAAATGGATATATAATACTTTAAAAATCCTAAGAAATCGCTAAATCATCAAACTTTATAACTGAACTGGTATGAAAATTTGATGATAATCGTCAAGTTTATGGTAAAGTTTTTCATTATCGGTTGAAAATAAAGAATAAAATCTTCTTGAAGTCAGCTTTTGCGTAAAAGGCAGAATATGTATAAAATTGTCTTTTTGCTTGAGTCTTCTTAGTGGATTTTCACTCTCTTTATTCACTTTAATAGATTTTGAAAAGATAGAAGAAAGATTGTAATAATGTTCTATTACCTGCTCTTTTGCATCTTGATGTTCATTCAGATAATTATATATTTCTATATTAAAACCCATTTGTTCTGAAATATCAAATATCGTAGAAGATATTTTCTCTAAATCTCGATTATCAGAGAGGATTAATGCAGCTTCCTTAACAGAAGAAAAAGATCTGTCAGATATTTTTAAAACAGGAACATGGGCTTCATAAAGAGTGTTTCTCATCGTGTAATCAGCAAACATGTCTTTAGAAACGATGACAAGACCGATATGATAATATTTTATGTCATTATGAAAAGAAGTTGCTACATCAATATCATCATATTTTACATTCACAACAACATTATCTGTACAGTATTCCTTGATAAATTCTACTATTTCTATGTTACTTGGATTTACTATCTTAATAATTAAGTTGTGCTTAAATTGCTTATGAGCAAATACTGCTCTTCTTACTAATTCTTGTATCGTAAAATGATTCACTAAATCCATATCTATATATAAATAAATATTGGACCCAAAAGGTTCAGGAAATTGTCCAAGTTCTCTTTTGATTGCCTTATAAACTGACTTTAAAACTTCCGGCTCCCCTACTAAAAGAAGCAAATCATTTGGTTGAATCATTCTACGGCGAGATGGCATGATGAGCTTTCTGTTCCTGTAGATTGCAACTATACGCCAATTTTTCTGCTCTATAACACCAATATGGCGATAAACAAAGGAACTTCCAAATGGAACCAGAACTTCCATTATTTCACCCTCTCCCATCCCTACATTTTGTGCAATAACCGGGACATTTGGAAGATAATCTAAAAGTCTTGATGCTAAAATTTCATTTGAGTTGATTAAAACAACATTAGAGTCTTCATTTTCCATTTTCCATCTATTTAGGACAATAATTCTAAGCTGTTTTTTTATAGTTCTAATATTTTTAATTGTATTTTCAACATCAGCTAAACTATCCATAGCAATAAATACTTGCACAAATTCCATCTTAAGCAGGTTTGAAATTTTATATAAACTTGTTGGATCAAATTCATAAAACTTAAAACGGGTAGGATTGAAATCTTCATACTCTTTTTTCTTAATTTGAACTACATAATAAATATTTTCACTTGTGTATGTTTGTATGATTCTTTGTATAAAGTGATTACCAACAGCACTATCACTAATAATTAGAATTTTTTTCATTTCATCTCATTTATTTTCATTTATTTTTTACTATTTGTTTTTCAATTGTATCATTTTTTTTAATCCAAATAGCATTCGTTACCTTTTTCCATCTCTTAGCTGAAAATTCACCTGTTATTTTTATCCAATTTAATGTTTTTTGATTGGATGTAAAAAGTCTATTCTTTTTCCACTTATCTACTATATTTTCATTGGGATAATCATAAATATCTGCATCATTTATCAAATAAAACAATGTGGCTTTAAATGTAACCGTTTCTTTCATAAATGATTTCTCATTTTGATACTTTTTTTTCATCATAAGTTTTGGGAAAGGATTATTAGCTTCGTAAACTCTATCTTTATACACGTTCTCCAAATGAAAAGTCATTTTTTCTTTGTCTGAAGTTCTTAATTTTGCAATCTCAGCAACAGTCGCTTTTGTTCTTTGTATCTCATCAGCACAAATGATTGCCGCAAAGAACAAAACAAACCATACTAACTTCATGCAGCAGTTTTTCTTAAAAGTTTAACACCCATCTCCACATGATGAGTATATGGAAATTGATCAAATAGGGCCATGTCAACAACATCATGCGTCTTAGTAAGAATAGCTAAATCCCGTACCAGGGTTTCAGGGTTGCAAGAGATATAGAGTATATTCTCATGTCTTGATGCAAATTCACATGAAGCCTCATCCATGCCGCTTCTAGGTGGATCAACGAATATAGTTTTAATGTCATAATCATCAATATTTATCTCTTTCATTCTGCGAAACTCTCTAACACCGTCAAGGGCTTGAACAAATTCTTCCACACTCATGCGTACAAATTCTATATTGTCCACATGATTTAACACCATATTGTTTTTTGCAGCAGCTATGGATGATTTTGATATCTCAGTAGCAAGAACTTTATTGAATTTTTTTGAAAAAGGTATCGTGAAGTTTCCGGCTCCGCAATACAGTTCTAGCAAATCACCATCAATATTTGATAAATTTTTCACTGCCCATGAAATCATCTGCTCATTTACTCTCGGATTCGGCTGTGTAAAGCTATTCTCAATATGATGAAATTTATATGTCTGCTTATCTATGACCAAAGTTTCCGTAACGAAATCTTGTCCGACAATAAGCTTTTGTCTTCTACTTCTTCCTATGATATGAATACTGAGCTCTTGTGAAATTTTACTAGCAATATCTTGCCATGAAGCATCCAATTTTCTATGGTAAAGTAAAGAAACAACTATCTCACCACTGCTAGAACTTAAAAAATCAGCTCCAAAGAGTTTAAAGCCGATATTTTCTTTTCTAAGTGCATTTAAAAGCTTTGGCATCAAAGATTCAATATGTTCATTTACTTGAGGACATTCGTCTATTAAAACTATCCCTTTTTTATCTATATGATTCATGGCATAATGAATCTCTTCTTCTATGTGCCATATTTTAAACTCACTGCGAGAGCGATAATGTGAATCAGGAGATTTAAAAACTGAAATTTCACCATTATAATATGGTAAAAACCTCTCCTCATTTAACGCTTTTTTATCATTTAACTGAGCTTCGTATCCATTATCATAAAGCTTACAAGCTCCGCATTCCCCAAAATATTTACAATCCAAGTTTCAAGTCCTTATTTTATTGAAGCTATTAAGTTCCCTATGATTAAATTCCAGCCATCTATCAAAACAAAAACCAATATCTTAAATGGCAAGGAGATCATAACCGGCGGTAACATCATCATACCCATAGACATCAAAATAGATGCAACAACCATATCTATTACCAAAAATGGCAAAAAGAGTAAAAAGCCTATCTCAAATGCTGTTTTAAGCTCACTAATAACAAATGCCGGAACAATAACAGACAAAGGAACATCAGCTACAGTTTTTGGATTTTCCATCTTTCTTACTCTAAAAAAAAGTGCTAAATCTTTTTCTCTGGTATTTCTAATCATAAAATTTTTAAACGGAAGAGCTGTTTTATCAAAAGCTTCTTCATAGCCTATCTTTTTTTCCATGTATGGCTTTATGCCGGCTTCATACGCTTTTGTACCTACCGGCTCCATGACAAAAAATGTCAAAATCATAGCAAGCATAACCAAAAGCTGAGTAGGTGGGACTTGTTGTGTTCCGAGAGCTTGCCTTAAAAATCCAAAAACTATGACAAATCTTGTAAACGTTGTCATAACCAAAACTAAACTCGGCGCTAAAAACAGAAGTGTAAGTACTACTAAAACATTGAGAGAACTTACAAGCTGCTGTGGCGTATCCGGTGCTGATAGTGAGAAATTCATAGTAGGGATTGCGACAGCTTCTGCACCTAAAACAGATGCCGTAAAAACCAGTAATAATAATTTTAACATTATTGAGTAGGAGCCCTGTCAAGTATTGTTTGTTTTACTTTTGCTTCTGCTTCTGACTTTTTACCAAAAAATGCTATTTCAACTCTACGATTTTTTTCTCGTCCGGCTTTTGTTGCATTCGTTGCCAATGGTTTGTATTCTGCATATCCGGCTGCGCTCACTCTGTTTGGAGCTACACCATCTAAAAGCAACTCTTGGAGTACAGAAATAGCTCGAGCAGAAGAAAGTTCCCAATTGTCTTTAAATGGGCTGCTTTTACCTGGGCCTTGATCATCTGTATGCCCTTTAACCACTACATCCATATTGTTTGGTAATTCTTGAACAATCAAAGCTATTCTTTTTAAAAAAAGCAAAGCGTCTTCATTTTCAATAGTTGCGCTGCCCGGTTTAAACAATAAAGAAGCCGGAAGCTGAATAACAAACCCTTCTTCTCCTTCTTCTAATGTTATATTAGGTCCTTTGGCTTGCTCTATCATCTCATTTGCATCAATAACCGCTTGTGAAACTTTATTGACGGCTTCAGAAGTCTCACTTGTCGTATCCATAGGAGTTGCTTCAAGTTGACGCTGTTTTGATATTTCAGTTTTTGTTCCACCTTCTAAAACACTCATAGCTCCCGAGAGAGAACCTATGGCTTCAGAAATTTTTTTGGCATCCATACTTGACATAGAAAGCAGTAAAACGAAGAAGCATAAAAGAAGAGACATTAAATCCCCAAAAGCAGCTAGCCAGGCAGGCAGACACTCTGGGCAATCAGGACATTTATTTTTAGCCATTATTCAAACTGACTCACACGATCAACAGGAGCTAGGTAACTTAAAAGTTTTGCTTCTAAAACTCTAGGTGCGTCTCCTGATTGTATAGACATAATGCCGGAAATTATCATCTCTTTAACGGTAGATTCATCGGTATCTCTAATGGATAATATATTGTATATAGGCGTGCCAAATACATTACCAATGATTGCACCATACATGGTAGTAAGCAAGGCAACTGCCATTGATGGACCAATGGCTGAGGGATCAGCCATATTTAAAAGCATCGCAACCAGACCAATCAGAGTACCAACCATACCCATAGCTCCAGCTAGTCCGGCCCATTGATTAAATATAGCTCCATGAATTTTATGCCTGTTACTTGTCTGCTCTAGTTCTATCTCTAAAAGTTCTCTGATTGTATCAGGTTCACTTCCGTCAATAGCCATAGATAAACCTTTTTTTAAAAATGCGTTCGGTTCATTGTTAACTTCAGATTCAAGTGCCAAAATACCATCTTTTCTAGCTTTTGTAGCAAATTCTACAAGTTTTTTTATAAGCTCTGCTACATTTTCTTCAGGAGGCTTGATAGCAATCATAAAAACTTTTGTGAATTTCTTCATTTGTCCCGGCTTGAAGGATATCATCAACGCGCCGATACTACCGCCAACAACAATCAGGACTGAAGGAATATCAATATATGCACCAACACCAACACCCATCGCCATAGCACCCAGAAGAAGCGCCATAATCAAAACTAGACCAACGACCGTACCTAAATCCATTCATATACCTTACAGGGACATGCCCAAAATATTAGGCTTATAATACCACAAAAAATATTAGCTTAGACACTAAAAAATAGTTTTTTACTAATTTCACTTCATAAAAGTGTACAATTATGGCATCAAATTACAATGGATTATAATTGCATGCTTGAACTTTTACATAAATCTCCCACGAAAAATGCATATTTCATCATTATTTTTTTAGCAGTTTTCAGTACTATTTATAATGCTTTTTTACCTCTTCATGGAGACGAAGCTTACTACTGGATGTGGAGCCGTCATCTGCAAACCGGATATTATGACCATCCGCCTATGATAGCCTACATGATTTACTTAACAAATTTTATCTCCGAATCCGAGTGGGGAGTCAGGCTTATAAATGTCATCTCTTTAACTCTGTCTGCCTTGTATATTTTCAAACTTGCTCGTGAAATGTTTAATGAAAAAATTGCACTCAATTCAGTTATCATCTTCTCTAGTGTTATTTTGGTTCATGCCGGCTTTATCATTACAACTCCGGATTCACCTCTCATTTTATTTTGGACATTAACACTCTACTATTCCTATAAAGCAATATTTTATGGCAAGACCAAAGACTATGCACTCAGTGGGATTTTTCTCGGGATGATGATGCTCAGTAAATATACTGCCATACTTTTTGTTTTTGTACTATTAATATTTATAGTGCTTAAAAAAAGAGATATTCTTACTAACATCAACTTCTATCTTTCTGTTATTTTGGCACTTATTGTTGTATCTCCAATGTTATGGTGGAACTACCAAAATGATTGGGTTAGTTTTGCTTTTCAGTTAGGACATGGTTCCACAAAAACATTTGAAATATATCCACATCTGTTTTTTGAATTTTTCGGAGGACAATTTGGTATATTTTCTCCAGTTTTTACGGCTGTTTTATTTTATTTTTTAGCCAAAGACAAACTCTACTTTAAAGATAACAAACTTTTTTTCCTTTCACTAAGCGTTGCAGTTGTTTTACTTTTCTTTTTTTATAAAGGTTTTTATACGAGGATGGCATTAAATTACACTGCTCCAGCTTATATTGGCGGAGCGATTTTAACTGCTTATATTTTTGAATCATATAAACTCAAAAAAACCTTTAAAGCAGGTTTGGCAATTGCATTACTGCTAACAGTTGTAGGTCGTATAGGGTTTATGTTTTACTTAGAAGTTGTACAAGATAGAATGTATGGGAATAAAGAAGCAGTACAACTTTTACAGACACATGTAAAAGACGGAGACAGTTTTTATGGTGACCACCTGACAATTGCTGCATATTTAAAATACTATTTAAAAGGTCATCCAGACACGGAGGTAGCCTTACCTACACGCTTTTCACAATACGACATGTGGAGACAAGAAAATTTCTTAAAAAATGGTTTAGTTCTCACAAGAGACCCTGAAGAACTTAGACTGAAAGAACTCTATAAAGATGTGAAACTCGTAGACTCTCTAACTATAAAAAAAGGTTTAAAAAGTAAAAAAACTCTCTATATTTACAGAGTATCTAACGTAAAATAAAGTATTAATTATAATTTTGCTAAAATGACATCAATTTTAAACACGGTTAAAGAATGAAAAATATTATAAAATTACTTATAACTATTGTTATGTTTTATTTTCTATTTCAATATATAGATTTTAAAAATCTCATACATATATTATCAAAATCCCATGGCGGAACTATATTTATTGCTTTACTTTTTCAACTGGCAAGCACATTCATAGCAGCTTACAGATGGCGGCTCATCATGCAGCTTTTGGTTTTTCAAGAGCGTGTTTCATACTACGTACAAAGTTATTTCAAGGGAACATTCTTCAATCAGGTTCTTCCCAGCAGCATAGGCGGCGATGCAGTTAGAATTATAGATTTGGCTAAAAGAGGGTATGACAAAAAAGACGCTTTTTATGGTGTATTTGTTGACAGAGTGGTTGGACTTGTAGGACTTTTAGTTTTAAATTTACTCGCAACTCTCATCTTTTTTGGTACATTTGATAATGATTTCTCGTTCTTAATTATACTTATAACCGTGGGTGGAATAAGCGGATTTACTCTTTTGTTTTATCTTGAAAAGATTACTTTTTTAAAAAATTACAAATTCTTAAATCTTTTTCACCGCTTATCAATACGACTCAATAAGCTTTATGAATCCAGAACGAAACTGCTGCTACATGTAGGGATATCCGTCGGTGTTCATCTGCTCTCTGTTTTAACACTCTATGCGCTTGCATGGAGCATAGACTTTCACTTATCATTTCAAACTTTTTTAATAGCTGTTCCTCCAGTATTTTTACTTACAATCATTCCAATTTCGCTTGCAGGCTGGGGGATTAGAGAGGGAGCCATGGTCGGTATATTTATGCTTGTCGGTGCGGATCAGACAAAAGTTTTAGCCATGTCTATACTTTACGGGCTTCTACTTATTATAAGCTCACTGCCTGGCTCTTACTATTGGATAAAAAGTAAAAGAACCACTTAATAAATACTAAAAATAAACAAGGAAAATTTTATGAACGTAGATACCATGAGAAATATTGATCATTATGCAGGTGTTCCACTTGCATTAATTGGTACTGTTATCAAAAAAACAATAGATATTTTTTCGCCAGAGGCAAAAGTTAAACCAAAAAATGTACTGCTTATTGAACTCTCAGAGATGGGAAGTGCTATCATTGTTGACCCTGCTATGAGAAAACTCAAAGAAAATATTGAAGGTGAGCTATTTTTTGTAATTTTTTCTAAGAATAAAGTCAGCTTACAACTCTTAGGAACGGTCAAAGAGGAAAATATCTTTACTATTGATGAGAGCGGAATCATAGAAATTGCGCAAACTTCTTTGGATTTTTTAAAATGGTGCAGAGAAAAAGAGATAGATTCAGTCATAGATTTGGAACTTTTTTCCCGTTTTACTGCGCTTTTAACAGGTGCATGCGGAGCAGTTAACCGTGTTGGTTTCCATGCATTTCATAATGAAGGACTTTATAGAGGTGACTTTTTAACAAAAAAAGTTGCTTATAATCCTCACCAGCATATAGCAAAAAATTTCATAAGTCTTGTAGATGCACTTCTGAGCGAAAAAGAGGAACTCCCCTTTACAAAAAGAGTGATTCCTGATTCAGAAATACAAATAGCCAAAGCAGTTATCAGCGGCGAAGAGCAACTGAATGTCCAAGCTATAATAGCTGACATGTATGAAGGGTTTGACAAAGATAAAAATCCGGTTATTTTAGTAAATTCCAATGCTTCAGACTTACTTCCTCAGCGTCGTTGGGATAGAGAAAATTATGGTGATGTTATTAAAAAAATACTGGATTATAATCCTGCTGCTATTATCTTACTGACAGGCGCTCCGGCTGAAAAAGATGGAGCACAGCTTTTAGCCAGATATGTAAATGACAAAAGATGCATCAACTTTGCCGGTGCAGTCAAGTTTTTACAATTACCGACTCTTTACAGTGTTAGCAAATTCATGCTTACTAACGATTCTGGTCCTGCACACTTTGCTTCAATTACCGATATGCATACTTTTGTTATTTTTGGACCTGAAACACCTGCTCTTTATGGCTCACTTGGTCCAACTACTCCAATTTATGCAGGTATGGCTTGCAGCCCTTGTGTTAGTGCTTCAAACCATAGAAAAACACCTTGTTCAGACAACCAATGTATAAAAATAATTACGCCTGACTGGGTATTTGACACACTAAAATTCAAACTTGATGAACTTAATTCATAAAGAACATCATCTCTTTTTAATCTTCATCATTGTTGTAGCCATTTTAAGGCTGACTCTAGCTCCGTTTGTCGGGCTTGGGGTGGATGAAGCTCACTATGTACTTTATGCCCTAAATCTTGACTTGAGCTACTTTGACCACCCTCCTTTGGTTGGATGGATTCAGTATATTTTTACCTCTGTATTTGGCACAAATGAATTCGGCGCACGGGTTGGAGCAATCCTCATAGGTTTTATTACTTCTCTTTTTATCTACAAACTAATTTTCGATATCAACAAAAATCCAACTGAGGCTTTCATAACTGTTTTAGCACTTCATGCTTCATTTTTATTTAATGCTCTTTTTATCATGCTCATGCCTGATACTCTGCTTTTTTTGCTTATACTTCCTATTATTTTTACGGTTGTAAAACTAGAAGAAGAGAACTCTCTTGGGATGTGGATTTTACTCGGAATCCTTCTTGGGTTAGCAGGTCTTTCAAAATACACGGCTGTTTTATTTGTAATTCCAATAGTTTTATACTTCATAATTAAAAAACGATATGAGCTTTTTTATACTCCGAAAATCATTCCGGCTATCTTAATAGCAATAGCCATAATATCTCCGGTAATTATCTGGAATATTCAAAATGACTGGGCAAGTTTTACTTACCAGAGTGAACATGTAGTGGGAGAGAACAGTATCAACTGGAAAGCATTTTTTAGCTCTATCGGCGCGCAAATAGGTGCGTATAATCCTTTTCTCTTCCCAGTAGCTTTTTATGGCTTGTATAAAGCTCTTCGCAGCAAAAATTCTACTCTTTTCCTAAGTGCTTTATTTGGTTTAGTCTTGATTGCATTTTTCACTTATGCATCTTTATACAAAACTGCACTTCCTCACTGGAGTGCTCTTTTTTATATGCTTTTTATCCCTGTTGGGAGTTATTATATTTTACAAACTTCAAAAGCATCCATAAAATATTTAAAATTTGCTATAGTTTTTGGACTTTTCATCAGTTCCATTGCATACGCTGAACTTGGCTTTAAATTTATTCCGCTTCCAGACTATCAGTCACTGCATAGAGATATTTATGGCTGGGATTTGGTTATGAAAAAAGCAAATGAGCAGATAACTGACACTAAAACACAGGCTATTGCCGTAACAAACTGGACACTTGCTTCTCGAGCAATTTACTATAACAGAGAGTATAACTCTTCAGTTTATCTCATAGATAACAGAAAAGACCAGTTTGATATTTGGGAACAGACATCTCCGATAAAAAAAGATTTAATTGTGATAAACACACACTTTTTCAAAAAAGACATTTCAACATATATGAAGTGTGAAGAGGTTCTTCCACTTACAGAGTTTGATATAATTTTAAATAAGAACAAAGTAAATACCATAAAATTCACTACATGTAAGAATTTTCAAGGACTGAGATGATTTTTTCAAAATTACAGTATATTTTATATATAGCATCTTTACTGTCACTCATAATTTTTTCATACTTCTTTTTGGATATAGCAATAGCTAAATACTTTTTATCAAATGCAGATATTTACGAAAGTATCGGTGATTTCATAAGTATTTTAGGTGAATCTCACTGGTATATAGGAACTGCAGTTATCGGATTTGCAATCTTCAAATTTTTCAAAAAAAATGAGCTTTTAAAACAAAGATTTTTGTTTTTTTTCTATATAAATATATTTTCAGGACTCATTAGTTTGCTATCTAAGTTTATTTTTGGACGAATCAGACCTTGGGGAATGAGAAACGATGGTGATGAGTTTGGCTTTCTACTCTTTCAAAATTTTGACATGGGATTAATTGAAAAGTTCAAACACCATGCTATAACTGTATTTGAATCGCCGACAACATACACTTCTTTTCCATCTGGACACACAACTACAATTTTTGCCGCATTTGCATATCTGAGTATTTTTTTTCCAAAATATATTTATCTTTGGCTGAGTATCGCTGTTGTTTTTGCAAGTGCAAGATTACTCGACAGTGATCACTTTTTAAGTGATATTTTTGCAGGAGTATTGGTTGGAACACTCTCAACCATGTTTATTTACTCAAAAATGAGGAGGAAACTTGAAAAAAACATTTAAAAGAGTTGCTCTTTTTATCGTTGTTGTTGCATCATTATACGGTGTAGGAAGACTTGGTATTGTAACTTACGACAGCTATAAATTTGTAGAACGCGAACCCTATATGCTCATGCAAACACAAAATTCCATAACCATAAAATGGCAAACGCCTCAAGAAGAGATCGGTAAAATAAACTATAGTTTATTATCAGGAAACTTGGAAAAAAGTCTAGCTGAAAAAGCCCCGACAAAAAAACATTCTCTGAGTATTTCAAATTTACATGAGTGCGCAAATTACAAATACAGCGTTGAATCAAAATCTTTAAAAATAGACAATAATGAGAGAAGTTTTCAAACTCTTTGTAAAAATCAAAATGCCCAGAAATTATGGGTGATTGGTGATAGCGGAGAACATGGCAAAAATCAAGAAGGTGTATATAATCAGATGTTAAAATATATAGACCATGATTTTAACAGTCTTAGCATGTGGATTTTGTTAGGAGACAATGCATACAGAAGCGGAACTCAAAAACAGTTTAATCAAAGTCTATTTGAACCATATCATGAGCTGGTAAAGCGCTTTGTGCCTTGGGCTGTAATTGGAAACCACGATGCAAGAAGATGGGCTTTTTATGATATCTGGAATTTTCCAAAAAATGCTGAGAGCGGGGGAATTCCCAGCGGACATGATGAATACTACGCCATAGATGATGGAAATCTGCATATTGTTATGATGGATAACCAAACTGTTGATTTAAGCAAAGACGGTGACATGGCGAAATGGTTAAAAAAAGATTTACAAGCTAACACAAAACCTTGGACAATAGTTGTCTTTCATACTCCGCCCTATTCTGATGGCAGTCATAAATCTGACAGTGACAGCAACAGCGGCGGCAGGATGAAATATATGAGAGAAAATTTTGTACCGATTTTTGATGAGTTTGGAGTTGATTTGGTCTTAAGCGGGCACTCTCACGGATACGAAAGATCAAAGCTTATGATCAATCACCTTGGAAAAAGTGATTCGTTTGATATTACAAAAAATGTTCTTCAAGACAATAAGTCATGCTATACAAAACCTCTAGAGAGAACTAAAGACAGTGGAACAATTTACCTCGTAACAGGTTCATCTTCGAAACTCGACCATGCAACTCTAAAACACCCTGCAATGCCTTTTAGTTTTCAAAAACTTGGCTCAGTAATACTTGAAGTCACTCCAAGTACTTTAAGTTCTAAATTTTTAACAATCGATGGTATCATTGCAGACGAATTTATGATTACAAAAAATAACACAAAATGCGAGAATGAAAAATAATGGATAAAAATAAAATAAGTATTGTAATTCTAGCGGCTGGCAAAGGAAGCCGCATGAAATCTCAAAAGGCAAAAGTCCTCCATACTATCTGCGGAAAACCTATGCTATATCATATCATCAAAGAATCCAAAGAGATTTCAAACGATATAACAGTTGTAATCGCACACCAAAAAGAGCTTGTGCTGGAACAAATGAGTTCATATTTTGATGACATCAATTTTGTGGTTCAAGATGCTGAGAACTTCCCTGGAACTGGCGGAGCTATGAAAAATATAGCTCCAAAGAATGAAAAAGTATTAGTTTTAAACGGCGATATGCCGCTTATAACATCAGACTCGCTCAAAGGATTTTTAGATAAAGACGACGATATCATCATGTCAATTTTTGATTTGCAAAATCCGGATGGTTATGGCCGCGTTATTATAAAGAATGGACATGTACAAAAAATAGTAGAACAAAAAGACGCTTCATCTAATGAACTAAGAGTAAGCACTGTAAATGCCGGTGTTTATGCTTTTTCTAAAAATATTATAGAAAAGTATATTCCGCTTCTTAGCAATAAAAATGCGCAAAAAGAGTATTACCTGACTGATGTTATTGCGATGGCTAAAGCTGACGGGCTCAATATCTTTCCGCTTTTAGTTGATGAAGAACAATTCAAAGGCGTAAACTCCAAAAAAGACTTGTCAGATGCAGAAGAGATCATGCAAGCTAAAATCAAAACCGCCTGGATGCATGCGGGGGTGATAATGCAGCTTCCTTCAACCAGCTACATCGAAGAGGGTGTAATATTTGAGGGGGAATGTATAGTAGAAAACGGTTGTCGCATAACCGGAAAGACTCTGCTTATCAACTCACATATCAAAGCAGGAAGCGTTATAGAGGACTCTACTATCATAAACTCAGATATAGGTCCCTTGGCGCATATACGCCCTGCTTCATATCTGCAAGACTCACATGTAGGAAACTTTGTCGAGATTAAAAAGAGTACGCTCAAAGGGGTAAAAGCCGGACATCTAAGCTATATAGGAGATGCAGAAATTGATGAAGGAACAAACATCGGCGCAGGTGTGATTACATGTAACTACGATGGGATTAAAAAATATAAGACTATTATAGGCAAAAATGTTTTTATCGGAAGCGACAGTCAGCTTGTAGCACCGGTTACCGTAGAAGATGATGTTATGATAGCCGCTGGAACGACTGTAACAAGCGGTACAGTTGAGAAAGGCTCTCTGGCTATTAGCAGAATTAAAATAGCATTCATAAAAGATTTTTATTACAAATTTTTTGCAAAGAGCTAAGAGCTAAAATTTTTATCGTAATAGACAAGTGCCTCTTACGATAAAAGTTATTTTCTTATAATTATTTTTTTTAAGCCTACTCTTCTGTAAGCTGTTTAAACAATGAGTTCAAATCACCGAGTACCCAAATATTTTTTATTTTTCCATCTTTGATAGTAAAAAAGCTTGCTCCGTTGTATCTAATTCTATTGTTTGTCGGTTCATAATCAAATAACTTGCCCTCATGCGTTCCGTTGTATATAGCTCTTACTACAACGGTATTTCCTTCACTTACCATAAGTTCAATACCGTGGTATAGATTTGGAATTGCTGAAAGTATCATACTCATATAATCTTCAAACTCTTTTTTACCGTGAGTTGATATATTAAGTGATCCATGGAACTCAAAATCATCTGCAAAAATTTTATCAATATAACTTTTATCTTGTTTGTTCCATAAATCTTCATAATAAGATTTAACTAATTCTTTATTTGTCATTTAATTCACTTTAGTCATCAAAATATTTTTTTTGAGATATTTTTTCATACTCATCATCATACTCATCATCTTCATAATAATCATCTTCATCATAATCAATAACAAAAATAGGTTCATACCCTAACTTAACGAGTTCTTTATCGCATTCTTCCACATTAAAAAACTTACCTTTAAATTTTTGTTCTAAAAATTTAATATCCTCTTCTTTTACATCACTAGCTTTTAGTGCATTTAAAACCGAACGTTCCATCAGTTTATTTTTTCTCCTCTAAGAAAAAAATCTTTTTTTAATATTGAAATTATAATATAAAAATTATCATTTGCAGTAATTACTTTAGATATAACTTTTTAAGAATTGTAATCACAGCTTCAACTGATTTAATAGATGCTGTTTCATTTACTGTATGATATCCGATTGTCGGAATCTGAAGTGTGGTGCCTTGCAACTCACCCTTCGTAGCAAAAATAAGTCTGCCCAATTCTGTTGTGCCGATAGAACCTTTTGTGCCATTTTTTGCCATTTTATTTTTCAAATATGCATCTTTATAATGGTACCTGATTTTATTTTCAATAGCTATTTTTTTTATCTTTTGTTTTAGTGGGGATCTAAAGACACCGTTAACATCACGATTTCGCAACACTACATCAATATTATTCATATCTTCCAATGTTTCGTACGGACTTGTATCTAAAACCAAAAGCTCATCTGTTGAAATATCAAATCTCCTAAACCACTCCAGTAAAAATCTCCAACTCTTACCTGCCTCCTCTGAAGCCGTAAAAAATGAAGTACCTTCAAATCCGTTATGATACAGATAAATTATCATAGCAACAGACAAAACATTATCAAGCTGCGCACTAATGAGCTTATCTTTAAACTCTAGTTTATCCATAAAAGCAATAGGAGTTCCCGGTAACAAATACTCAAAACCGTCTACTTTAAAAATAATATTGTTTCTTCTTTGACATAATGAAGCTTCTTTAATTACGCCTAAACCAAGATATGTCCCAGACCAAGGCTCGTAAGCCTGAACCTTTTCATCTACAAATCTTGTTGTAAAATTTTTTAACAACTGTTCTGAATTAGAGTTTCCTGTTAAATCGGCCCTATTCTTTGCTATAAATGCTGCATACTGAAATTCATTTGCACCAGTACAGATAAGCCCATGTCTGTCAGAATGAGCTGAGATATATCCGCTAGTCGGGGCTTTTCCCTTTCCTACTAAAACTCCATCATAATACTCGACTGTAACACCGATTTCTTCAAGCTCTCTTTTTACAAACATAAAAAATGGATGTTCCGCACCAACAACACTTGGTACTCTGATAAGCTGCTTCAATATATCATAAAATAATTCCATTATTCTATAATCTCCTCATCATTAAGTTCATAAAATTCACTCTCTTCAAGTATGTCTTCTGTAAAATATTCCATCTTAGTCGCTGCTTGTTCTAAGTTACCAAATCTTGCTATATGAAATACTGCATCACCTGCTTGGACAAGCGGAATCTCTGATTTGCCAATAATAACCCCATCAAAAGGCGATAATATTTCAAAACTATCATCATCCAATGGCTCATCTATATAAGCAATAATGTCGTCTTTTTTTACTGTTTCTCCCAATGCTTTAATAGTTCTGAGCATTCCACTTTCACTAGCTCTTATCCATTGTGAAGTTTTAGTAATAATAGGAGTTTTTTTAACTTTTTTTCTAATTACGTTGGGAAGCATTCCATTTTCTCTAAGTACATTAACTAAACCTTGAACTCCGATTCTAATAGAGTTTTCATCAAATCTCAGTGCTTCTCCGGCTTCATAAAGTAAAATTGGGACACCCTTCTCTTGGGCAACTGCCCGAAGTGAACCGTCTCTGAGTTCGGAATGTAAAACGACTGGAGCTCCAAATGCTTTTGCCAGTCTAAAGGTATATTCATTATCTGTGTTTGTTCTAACTTGAGGAAGATTCGATTTATGAATAGATGCCGTATGAAGGTCTATGCCCAAATCGCACTTAAGCACTATCTCATCAAAAAAAGCTTTAGCCACCCTGCCAGCAAGGGAGCCCTTTTCGCTGCCAGGAAAACTTCTGTTCAAATCTCTTCTGTCCGGTAGGTAGCGGGAGAGTGTCATAATCCCATAAACATTTACAATCGGCACTAATAGTAAAGTGCCTTTTAACTTTTCGAGTATATTCAATTTTCTAAATCGTCTAATTATCTCCACACCGTTTAGCTCATCACCATGTATAGCTGCACTTATAAACACAACAGGACCATCTTTTTTACCTCTGATTACACGAACAGGAAGTGGTGTGGGCGTGTTATACAACTTTGGCAATTCAATATTAACAGTAACTCTAGAGCCTTTTTTAATCTCAACATTACCTATAATAAATTTATCACTCAGCACTCTACGCCCCAATCTTGTCTTTTTTTATTTTTCTTTTTATGGCTGTTACATCCGATTGAGGTGTAACAT
This sequence comes from uncultured Sulfurimonas sp., assembly GCA_937900945.1. GTDB lineage: Bacteria > Campylobacterota > Campylobacteria > Campylobacterales > Sulfurimonadaceae > Sulfurimonas. Next base: position 26,525 of record CALCGG010000065.1, read on the forward strand.
TTTTTTCTATATAATCCATTATTTTTCCAGCTATATCAATGCCTGTAGATTTTTCTATACCCTCTAAACCAGGAGAAGAATTTACTTCCATAACAAGTGGACCACGAGCTGATTCAATCATGTCAACACCGCAAACACCAAGCCCCATAGCCTTTGCAGCTTCTAAAGCTGTAGTTTTTTCTTTTCTTGTAAGCTTATGCGCTGAGGCACTTCCACCTTGATGCAAGTTTGACCTGAAATCACCCTTTGCACCTTGTCTTTTCATAGCTCCGACAACTTCACCACCGACAACCAGCACTCGGATGTCGGCTCCGCCAGCTTCTTCTATAAACTCTTGAACAAGTAAATTTACATCCATACCATAAAATGCATCCAGAACAGATTTTGCCGCTTTTTCACTATCAACTAAAACAACTCCAACTCCCTGCGTACCTTCTAAAATTTTCAGTATCAATGGCGCACCGCCGCTTAAGGCTATAACGTCTTTTGCATCTGATTTGTTTGAAGCAAAAACTGTCTTTGGCATGCCTACGTCGTGTTTCGATAAAATCTGCAAGCTTCTGAGTTTATCCCTGCTTCTTGCAATTGCCAAGTTTCCGGCTACACTAAATGTGTCCATCATCTCAAAGTGTCTTACCATAGCCGTTCCATAAAAAGTTCTGCTGGCTCCTATTCTAGGAATGATTGCATCTGGAGCCGGAAGAACTTCACCATGATAGTTAATCTGTAATCTGCCCTTCATAATCTCTATACTACACTCCAGATAATCAATTACTCTCATTTCCCAGCCTCTTTGCTCACCGGCTTCAACCAATCTCTTTGTAGAATACAACGTTGAATTTCTGGATAATATATATACTCTCATTTTTTTTCCTTACTTGTTTGTTTACATAGATATTCTTGTGAGACATCTACTAAAAATCTTTTACTTAAAAACTTCCTGCCTATCAACATGGGGTATTTCATGTCCGAGCGATCTGTCAACGATATAATTGTTTTATACTTTTTCCCAAAAAAATCAACACTCACCTTTATGGATGGGCGAAGCTGTATTTGACCATTTGAACTCTTAACTTTTTTAATTTGATAAAGCGGAACTTTCATCTTTTTGCCATGATAAGCAGCATGGACTTCATCTAGCAATGTAAAACTGACATAATCTCCATCTATCTCTATGTGATCACAGTGTATTGCATTTGAGTCAGCACCAGTATCTACTTTTGCATCTAAATCATATAATTCTAAATCCGAAATAGATATATTTTCGATTCTTCCGACTATTTTTTTCTTAAACACTTATATTCCTTTATTAAAGTAAGATTATAACACAGTAAGCAATATTCTGATAGAATTTTATCTTTATGATACAAGTTTTGGACAAACAATGAAAATAAAATTACTCTTTTTCCTTTTATATTCATCTCTATTATATGCCCAGACTCTTCCACTTTTGTTTAAAGGAAATAAAGAGATAAGCTCGAGAGAGTTGTATGCAGCACTTAGTTTATATAAACCTTACATTTATGAGTTTTACAAAGATGAACCGGCAGTGGATCCAAAAACTGTCCCTATAATTTCACAAACGCTTATAAGTTATTATAAAACCAAGGGGTTTCATCATGCAACTGCTACTTACTTCAAAAATAAAAAAGCAATCACTATTCTGATTCATGAGAATGCTCCCGTTCGTATCGCTGAAATTACAACATTATCAAATCTTAACATAAAGACTAAGCTTCCTTTTAAACAAAATGATATATTTGATGCAGAGAAATTTATTCAAAGCAAAAAAGATATAAAGCTCTTCTATGCCAATAATCACTACTGCAATGCTGGGCTTGATGCAAAGGCATGGGTTGACATAGAAAGAAATTATGCTTACCTGATATACCAAATTACTCCAAATGAAACCTGTTATTTTGGAAAAGTAACTATTAATAAATCTCAGAGTATTGATGCAGATATCATAAAATCTCTTTTGTACATAAACGAAAAAGAGCCCTTTTCCCTGCAGGCAATTACAAAAAGCTATCAAAATATTTATGCTTATGACGGGATATCAAAAGCTTTAATAGATACAAAAACAGATGCAAACAATAGTGTTGATACAACAGTTACGATTACAGAAAATGAAAAACCGATTCGATTCCAGGTTGGCTTGGGTGCAAGCAGTAACGAAGGCGCTATGGCATCACTTGGAGTAAAACATAGAAACTTATTTGGAAATTTAAAAACTTTAAGCTTAAACACCAGAGTAACCCAGATTAAACAAACTGTAAAAATAAACTATGACATGCCTCTTCTAAATAGAAATACTTTTGGAGCAGAAACGGGTCTTGAAAATGAAGTATTTGAAGGCTTTAAAGAAAACAGAGTTTTTGGAAGTATTTATATACAACAAAGATTTACGCCAACCTCAATGAAAGAGAGTCTCTTTTTTGACAATGTTTATACTTATGCAAGTGATGATAAAGTCTTATTTCCAGAAGGTGCACTCTTTGTATTATCCCCAAAATTTGAATGGAACTATGACACTCGAGATAAGATTTTAGATCCAAGCAAAGGATATTTCATTGGATCTGAAGTGATGGGTTCTGCAATGAGTGAAATCTCTGATGCGACTTATTATAAAGTTAAACTCTCAGGCGGTTATATTCTACCTCTGTATTCATCTATACTGGCAACAAAAGTAATCTTTGGTTCCATGCACCTTTATCAAGGTGACATTCCTACATCTTATCGTTTTTTTGCAGGTGGTATGAATAGTAATCGGGCTTATGGTTACCGTAAACTTGGTCCAATGGATGATAGTTCAAATCCGATTGGGTTTGACTCTCTCATTGAGACAAAAATTGAGGAACGTTTTCCTATTTATGGTGCTATCAAAGGAGTTGTCTTTAATGACAATACATTTATAGGAAACGATTCTATGCCCGGTTTTGACAAAGGATATTACAGTGCCGGAGTCGGTCTTCGTTATGCCACACCCATCGGACCGCTTGCAATTGATTTTGGATTTGACATCGCAGATCCGACTGCGCAATATGCATTTCACTTTCACATCGGAGAATCGTTTTGATGAAAAAAATCTACATATTTTTTCATCACTTTACGTTTTATATCTTAGCTATTTCTATAGCTTTTGTATTTTTATTGTCACAAAACTATCTAGTTGCCGCTTTAGCACAAAAATATTTAAAAGAGTATGGTGTTGAGTACACAAAAGTTGAAGGTACTTTACTTGAGGGAGTTATTTTATATGATTTAAAATATACTGATGCAATCAGCGTTAAGAAACTTCAAGTTCAGTATAACCTTTTAACTCTTCTTAGACCAACTCCAAAAATCAGCAAAATAAAAGCGGATAGGTTATATTTAGATGTGGGCAAACTCCCGTCGTACGATGCTAATGCAACTGAAACTTCAATTATGTCATTTATTATCTCAAATATTGAACTAAAAAACGCAAAAGTACTTGTTGAGAACGAGACTTTAGAATTTAATCTAAAAGGCAAAGGGTTTTATTATCATGACCGCATTGATGTTGATAAGCTATCCGTGGATTTCAAATCTTCTTATGCAAATGCTTTAATAAAGGGAAGAATTACCTCAAACAAATTCATAGGAGATTCCTCAGTTCAAATAAATGAAAATATTTCTAAAGAATATCTCAGTTTCTTAAGCGGTATTCCAAAAACCTTACATGTAAAGATTGAAGCAACAACGCAAACAGCACTGCTAAGCACAAATCTTGACAAGCTGACTTTGAGAGACGATGAAAACCTAAGCATAAATGATGCAAATATAAACATGACTTATTTTGTAAATGACAATAGCTTTGAAGCTGATGCAAACTATAAAACAGCCTATCTTTCCTATGAAGCTAACATAAATCAAAAACTTCTCTTTACAACTGAGAGTAAATATAAATCCAGCCTCGATGCAATCATAACAAAACAGCCGATTGAGCTTCCATTTAAAAGTATTCATGCAGATATTTTTGGAGATATCGACAATATGAAAGCAAATATCAAAGCTGGCACACTTGACTTCGAAATAAGTTCAAAAGATTATAATTATTTTATCATTCAAGGACAAAGTGATAATCTTGCCTTATCCTTTTTAGATTCCCTTCCCGAAGAACTTAAAAAAGATATCGTCTCTTTTAAAACGAATGCCTACATGTACATATCGCCCTTTTCTGTGAAAGGAAAAATTAATATAGATGATACATATTTTAAAACAGACGGGGAGTTTGAACTTCATAAAACTGATGGGCTTTATGAAGCAATTTTATATCCAAAACTTGAAAATAGCTTTTATAAAACTTATCCGGTTAAATTATTTTCTCCAATCAAAATCAAATATGAAAATAATATTCAAGGAGATAAGCTCAATCTTGATGCGAATTTATTCCATGTAGCACTCTCTAAGAAAGAAAGTAAATTAGACGGCTTTGGCACTCTCGGCTCAAGTACATTTACTCTTTTGGGTGAAGTAAATCAAAATACAGGCACTCAGGTAGATATTTCAACAAAAGTTCCTTCAATAAAAAAACTTTTATCTGAGCTTCAATTAAGTTCTAAAGACTCTAAAATTACACATGACGGCGAAGCTGAGATATATTCCACTCTTAACTTTGGTGAAAAATTTTCAATGAAAAATAATATCCGCATGCCGCGCTATTCTTTAAAGCCAGATTCTAAAAAGAGATACTTGGTAGAAGATATTTTTATATCAACGACTTACATGAACAAAGAGCTTACAATCAACAAGTATGATGCAAAGTTCATGGAACAAAAACTTTATTCAGATAAACCCTCCACCCTGTTGATAGATGAGAATGGGAATGTAGTCATCAAAGAGTTTTGGCTGTATGACAGCCTGCTTACCACAGGGCTCGTCAATACAACTAAAAAAGAGGTACATGTAAATCTGAAAAGTGATAAGTTTTCTTACTCATATGATGATATAGATATTACAACAAAAGTTGATTTGAACGCTAGCATCGACTCTTCTGGCAAACAAAAAATTGAAGGAAATATAGCTCTGTTGGATGCAGCTATCAACAAGCAACCAATTCTGTTTCCATTTAAAAATATTGATGCATACATGCTGGGAGATGAAAACAGCATTAAAATAAACATTCAAACCGGTCCGCTTGATTTTTATATAACTTCAAAAGATTATGAGTATTTTATCATTCAAGCAGAAAAAGACAAGCTTTCTTTATCATTTATAGATTCTCTTCCGGAGCAGCTCAAGAAAGATAAAGTGTCTTTTAAAGCTAAAGCTTCCATGCACACATCACCTTTTTCTCTTCAGGGAACAATTACTGCAGATGATGAGTATTTTAAAACAGAGGGAAATTTTGAAGTTCGTAAGAGTTATGAGCTTTATAAGGCAACACTTCATCCGAAACTTGAAAATAAATTTTATAAAAACTACCCTGTTAAACTGTTTTCACCAATCAATATCATCTATAAAAACGACTCAAAGAGTGAAAAAATAAATATTGATGCTAACCTGTTAAGTGCGACACTGTTTAAAAAAGAGGATACAGTGCATGGCACTGGAAATATCGGTTCCAGCACTTTCACTCTATCTACGAAACCAGCTAAGAATCAAGATACCGAAATAACACTCTCTACAAAAACACCATCTGTGAAAAAACTCTTATCAGAACTTCATGTAAGCTCACCGAATGACACTACGGTTTATGACGCTGAAGCTGATATAAAGTCCACTATAATTCTTGGTAATGATATTTCCATGAAAAATGATATCCGTATACCATGGTTAACGGTAACCATGGATTCTGAGAACATCTACTTAGCAGAAAACATTTCTCTATCCACAGAATATACCGATAAAAAGCTCACAATAAAAAGCTATAGTGCAAAGTACATGGAGCAAAAATTTTATTCAGATAAACTCTCCACCCTATTAATAGATGAAAATGGAAATATAGTCATAAAAGAGTTTTGGTTATATGATAATCTTCTCTCAACAGGCTTCATAGATACAACTACAAATGAGGCAAGCATACATCTAAAAAGCGATAAATTTACATATCATGACAAAGATGCCAACCTGAGTGCAAAAGCTGATATACATGCGAGTATTGATTCTAACGGCAAACAAAAAATTGAAGGAAGCGTCACTTTATTAGATGGAGTCATTACTTATATACCTCCTCAGGATTATACCGTCACTGACAAAGATATTATTATCATACAGGATATCAAAGCGGATTATACTTCAAATAGATTTATACATGTAAACATTAACTCACTCCTGCCAATCACTTATAAAAACAAAGATATTAATATTCACTTTACACCGGATATTGTCATTTATCAAGAGCTTGGTATGCCGCTTAAGCTTTTAGGCATGGCAACCATAAATGATGGAGAAATCACTACCGGAGATAAAGAGTTTGTACTTGACAAAAGCGAAATCTATTTTACCGGCGAAGATCCCATTAATCCACAGCTAAACCTTAATCTTCATTACTACACTTTGGATTATATTGATATTGAGATTTTTATTACAAATACTCTCAGTTCACCTGTTATTATTTTTTCTTCAAAGCCAGCCATGAGCCAAAATGACATTATGTCTTACATACTGTTTGGGGAACCTGCCAGTTCCCTATTTGAAAGCTCCGATGGAAGCACTAAAGCATCTGTCAGCTCTTTATTGCTGGGAACAGGATTGAAACAGATATTTAATGATACGGCTGGCATCAAAGTAGATACTCTTAATATTTTAACCAATAAAGAGGGGACTTTGGGATACGAAATAGGAACACGCTTCAACAAAAATATCCGTATAATCTATAAAAATGACACAGCATCCAGTGTTATAGTACAATACAGTCTAAGCAAATCCATAAGAGTTGAAGTTGATGCTCAAGAAACCGGGCAAGGCGTTAATATCATCTATGTCAAAGATTTTTAAAAAATTAAATTATAAAAGCGGAGTAAGCAAATGAATTCAAGTGTATTATGGAGTATTGGGGTTGTAATTATTTCATATATTATTTTCAGACTTTTGAAAAAACTTTTAAATACTTTTTCTCAACGAAAAAATGTGACTATTAAAAGGATTTATTATATTGAAAAGGTATTTGAAATTCTTCTTCTATTAATAACCCTTGTAATATTGATTTTCATATGGAGTGTTGATATCAAAAGCATCGCTCTCTTTGCTTCATCTTTCTTTGCAATTGTCGGGGTAGCCTTATTTGCACAATGGTCTATCCTTAGCAACATTACGGCAAGCATCATCATCTTCTTTAGTTTTCCGGCAAGAGTCGGTGATAAAATAAAAATTGTTGATGGTGACAACACTATCGAGGGGATTATCAACGAGATCTCACTTTTTCAGATTGAACTTACAGACAGCGAAGATAATACTGTCTTTTATCCGAACAATCTTTTACTTCAAAAACCTGTAATAAAGGTTAAACAGCCAGATGACACAAACAAAATATAAAAAAATAAATATCATAGTAGAGGCTTTACAATCTTCTGAGGAATTCAATACTATTACGGAACACTTAAATGCTCATTATGGACTGATTCCCTCGTTTCACCCATCAAAAGAACTTTTTGACAACATCTCAAATAGTACGCTTTTTTTAACATACCTAAATGATGAAGAGGTTAAAACATTTTTTCAAAATCATTTACATAAAAATTTAGAACTTGCAATTCTGCCAAATGAGACCTGCCCTAATGCTATAAAGAGTTTTGGAATATCTAAAGATATTTTTGAAGCAATTGATGATGCTTTTAATAATGAGCTTTTAAGCAGGGTAGACCTTCTTTTATGCAATGAATTTTTATCTCTCAATCGTGTCATTATCGGTGATATGCATGGAATGAACAGACTTGATTTTCATTCAAACAGCAGATGGAACAAAGTAAAAATCTTTTTTACAAATTTAATCAATTTAGAATTTAAAAACTATACACTCACTACATCCGAAGATCAAAAAATAGAAACTGCCGCTTCAGGTATAGCTATACTTGAAGCGGCAATAACAAGTGAAAATTCAGCAATAGGGGATGAACTCTCTATCCATGACGGTAAACTCAATGCCTTTGTTTTAGCGCCAACTTCACTCTTATCCTATATTTGGTATCTCATTTCTATATTTTTTTACCAGCGTATTTCACTACTTAGCTTACCAAAGAGTTTAGGTTTCATAAAAACTTCCAAACTCACCATAGCATCAAACGAACCAATAGACTATCTGCTTGACAACAATCTGCTTAGTGCCAAAGAGATTCAACTTGAGATTCTTCAAGATTGTATAAATTTACATTTAGGAAGAATTCTGCTTGAAAAAGTAAAAAAAGATGAGACTTCTCTAGAAGAAAAAGATATCATTAACGTAAATACTCTACCCAGAGGAGAGTTAAGCAGTATCTTAATAGAAGGCAAACTTCCATTGTTTGCAAAGGCGAGCGATGATGATTTCAAAGAGTTATTTTTAAACTTAAAAAACAGCGCAAAGTTTTCTTATATATTTTTAACCTTAACGATTTTAAGTGTTTTACTTGCGACTACAGGATTATTTGCAAACTCAGCACCCGTCATTATTGGAGCTATGATATTGGCGCCACTTATGGCACCAATCATATCTTTATCAATGGGTGTTATAAGATCTAATAAATCTTTGTTAACAGACAGCTTAAAAACGCTTGGATTAGGTATTGTAATGGCGCTTTTATTTTCTGCTGTGTTTACACTCTTTATGCCTCTAGAACAAATCACACCAGAGATGAGAGGAAGACTAAATCCAAATATACTTGACTTAATGGTTGCTATATTTTCAGGAATTGCAGGTGCTTATGCATATGCAAAAGAGGAAGTGGCAAAGACTTTAGCCGGTGTTGCCATCGCAGTTGCTTTAGTACCACCTCTTAGCGTCACAGGTATTGGGATTGGACTTGGTAATTTTGATGTGATTTATGGCTCATTTTTACTTTTTATTACAAACCTTGTCGGGATTACTCTGAGTGCCGCATTAACATTTATTGTCCTAGGGTTTGCTCCGGTTAAGCGTGCAAAAAAAGGGATTATATACACTTCCATTATGATGACAATTATTGCCATACCGCTTGCAATCTCTTTTATGCATATTGTTGAGACAAACAATTTTTATAATAAGCTTCAAACTATAAAAACTATGGAAATAAACCACAAAACAATAGAATTGAAAATTTCACATATTCAAACAAAAAAAGATGTCGTTACAATCGATATTGATACGATATCCACAAATGTAATTTTTGAAGAAGATTTAGAATTAATAAAAACAAATATAGAAAACAAAATTGCGAAAAAAACAGTGCTAAGAGTTACACAAATTCTTATTTTGAAATAGAATTTCATTGTAGCTCATAGTTTTACTTTTTATTGTTGTTTGTAAAGTGTGCATGTAAAATCCATCCAATTACAATCCCAATCATAAGTAAAATAAGCATAAATATAGCTCTAGACATTTGAATAGACCAAAACAAATATTTAAATTCAACAATAGCTATATTTTGAACAATAAATAGAGCAACAAGAGCTATGAGCACAATGATAGATATTAATTTAAAGTTCATGAGCACCCCTTTGATAGATAAAATTATCTTCCATTATTATAACACAATATAAAATATCTATAGGATTTATAAAAAAACTGCTAAGATATTGGGTTTAAACCATAAAGGCAAATTATGACTGAAAAAATCGGACTGGCTCCCGGTAGCGCTATTTACACCGGAAATGTTGAAGTTAGCGCTCCCATAATTCAAACTATCATATATAACAAAGAAAATATCACAATCACAGAGAATCAATCCCTAGAACAGCTGCAAGAAACTTATAACACTCTAGATAATGAGAAAACATTTTGGATACATGTAGAGCCAATCAGCGCTCAAAATGAGATTGCTAAAATAGGTTCCTTATTTGATTTGCACTCTTTAGTTGTTGAAGATATGCTTTCGGTCAACCATCGACCTAAGGCCGAAGAGTTTGATGAGTATATTTTTATCGTTATAAAATATGCAGAGTATTCAAGCGGTGAGCTTACATTTTCCCATATATCATTGGTTTTAAAAGACAATATTCTTCTCTCTTTTGCAGACAAAACGCCTGATAAATTTGAAAACATTAAAAAAAGACTGGAAAAAAAAGATGCCCGAATCAGAAAAGAGAACAGTCAATATCTTTTATCTACAATCATTGACTATATTATTGATGATTATTTTGTTGTTCTTGAAAATATCGGTGATGAGATTGAAGATTTAGAAGATGAGATACTGAACAATCCGTCCAAAGAAAGTATAGAACATGTACATAGAATAAAACGCACTCTTATGGAGTTGAAAAAAAAGATCTGGCCTACGCGTGAACTTATCAATGTCCTAATCCATTCTGATGAGATTGATCAAAAGTATTATATATATTTTAAAGATGTCTATGAGCATATTATAAATGTTGTAGATATTACAGAAGGTTACAGAGATACAATTTCAAGCTTTTTGGATATCTACCTTTCAACTTTGAGTAATCGTATGAATGAAATTATGAAAACGCTTTCTATTATAGCAACAATATTTATACCGCTTTCCTTTTTAACCGGTTATTTTGGTATGAATTTTAAATATGAAACTTTATTGGAATCTCAAAGTGCCTACATCTTATCCAATCTTCTTATGCTGGCAGTGCCTGTTGGCTTATTGATATATTTTAAAATAAGAAGATGGTTTTAGGATGATTGATTACACATTTTACATCCATATCTTCGTAACACTATTTTCGATTTTAAATCCAGTTGGAGCTATACCTATTTTTTTAGCCGTGACTGCCAATGAGTCAGATAAAAGGAAAAAAGCTACAATCAAAAAAACAGTTATTTCTGTAGTAGTAATTTTATTTATCAGCGCTTTTGGCGGAAATTATGTGTTAGCATTTTTTGGAGTTGATATAGACTCATTTCGCATTGCGGGTGGCATATTGCTTCTGCTTATCTCTATACATATGCTTCAGGCTAAAACACCCAGTGTCAAAAATAATGAAGAGGAGACAAATGAAGCAGTTGAAAAAGAGGATGTTTCTGTTGTTCCATTAGCCATCCCTTTGCTTGCAGGTCCCGGCTCAATCAGTACTGTGATACTTTTTTCTTCAACAATACCAGATTTAATGGGAATGGCACTATTTAGTATAATTATTTTAATGGTATCATTGACGATTTTTCCATTTTTACTACTTTCAAAAACAATAGGAGACCGTATCGGCAATACTGGACTCAATATTGCAACAAGAGTCATGGGGCTGTTTTTAGCTGCAATTTCAGTAAAATTTATCCTTGAGGGAACACTGCATTTTTTAAAGGTAAATTTGTAATAGACCATTTTGTTTATTTTATTGTCGATGTTTAATGTATTGCAATGTCATTTACCGCTTAACTTTTTAACCGAGGGATTGTGTATGAGTGATTTTATCTGCGTAATAGCAGTTTGATTTAACCTTACAAGCCTTTCATTTTGCGCTAGTTCTTGTTTGATGAGTTCTGCATTGATGCTCTCAAGATTTGAAAGCACTATAAGTTGCTCTACACTCGCATAATCTCGAACATTTCCCTCTTTATCTTTGTTGGCTTCCCGCCATTCTTTTGCAGTGACTCCAAACAAGGCGACATTTAACAAATCTGCTTCATTCGCATAAACAAAACTCTCTTTTGGTTTGTCAATGACATATGGAACCAAATGCTCTTTAATCGCATCCGTGTGGATTTTATAGTTTATTTTAGACAAACTTCTGCTCAAATCCCATTCAAGTGATTTGTTTTGTATTTCATCCTCTTTAAGTCTTTGAAACTCTTTGATGAGAAATAGTTTAAATTCCGCACTTATCCATGAAGCAAACTCAAACGCTATATCTCTGTGTGCATAAGTTCCGCCATATCTTCCAGCCTTTGAAATAATACCTATTGCGGATGTTTTTTCTATCCATCCTTTTGGTGTAAGAGTAAAACTATTGATGCCTGCTTGCATTTTAATTCCATCGAATTCGATGGAATTAAAATTATCATTATTAATCTTTTCCCATAGTCCCAAAAACTCTATCGTTTCTCTATTTCTCATCCAGTTTTGTAAGATATAATCACTTCGTTCCCTATCTTTGTATCTCGCAATATCATGTTAATTAAAGTTGAAGATAAAGATAAAACTCATTTATCTTTATGTGATTTTGAAGAATATGATAATTTTGAATGTTCTTACCATGCCAAATTATTATTTGAATTAAATTTAATTGATGGGTATATATCTAAAGTCATAAGGGTAAATCATCCAGATGATTTTTGTATCAAAGAATTAACATGGGAAGGGCATGAATTTTTAGACTCAATTCGAGAAGAAAAAATTTGGAAAATCATACAAAATAAATTAAAGGATGGTAGCATCTCAGTAACTTTTGAGATTTTGAAATCTGTTGCGAAAAAAGCTTTAAACGAGTATTTTACATCTTCGTAATTTATTTTTAACATCTTTATTCTTTACTGATAAAAATATAACATCGTATTATGGTTAAAGCAAAATTTATATGAAGGAATAATATGGAAAAGATAGGTGCATTTTTATTATCGTTATTGATTTTTCAATCTTTAGATGCCGTTGAAGAATTTATTTTGTTAAATTATTAATCATCTGATTAAAAATGATTTTATGAATAAAGTAAAGACTGTACCAGTAAACATATCCAAAGATTCCGTCAGGGTCAAAATAGGGTCGTAAAGTCAACAATGCTTCATCCCCTCCATCAATGCGCTCTATTGAGAACTGAAGCCATGCTGTTCCAGGTGTTTTCATGTTTGCTTTTAGACGCAGCACTTTAAGGTTTGGTCTGTTTACATAGTAAGTAACAACCCAAAAATCTATACGGTCACCGACACGCATCAGTTTTGGAGATCTTCTTGCCCATTTGTTCAGACCCGGTCCACCCATCATTATATCTATAAAACCTCTCACCTGCCATAGCCAGTGCGTAGAATAATATTTATTTTTTCTGCCTATATTTTTGATGTTATCAAATACATGTTCTACCTCTTGCATAGAAATCTTCTTTGAATATTCATCAAAAATCAATCCATGTTTTTCTCGTGAAGTTACAAAGGGAAACTGCTTGATTATTGCTTTATTAAACACAGACATCTCATAAGGTGTTGACCAAGAGCTGTTTACATATTCCTGCTCACAGCGCTTAGCAGCAATTGCTATGGCGTCATTAAGCGGGGTTGGCTTGATTGGATTGTTTGGATCGATTTTTTTAACATCATACTCACCGATAACGGCATCACAATATGCACCCTCTATGAGTCTATATATTAAAATATACGGCATACCCGACATCCGAGAAGCAAACCAGCTGATTACCTGAGGAGTGAGCCATACACTTGCCAAAGGAATAGGTATAAGAGCCAAATTTTGATTCAGTTCAATTTTTGAGTATCTCTTAACCATCTCACTGTAATGCACCTGTTCATCACACCCAATTTCTGCTATTTTTCCATAATAAAGAGGATTAAGCAAGGCATGTAAAAGATAATCAACCACATCATTTACAAAGATTGGCTGACACAGTCCTTCATCTTTTCCCAAAACAGGGATAAATGGAAGTTTCTCTGCCAATGCGCGGATAAGCTCAAAACTGGCAGAACCTTCACCTATGATGACACCAGCTCGAAATTCAGTTACATGTTTATGACGATGACGAAGATAGTCTGCTGTTTCTTGTCTGCTTTTGAGATGTTCCGAGAGTGGTTTGCGAAGTGTATCTATCCCAAGACCGCCCAAATAGATTATCTGTTTTACTCCGGCTTCTTCAGCCGCTCCAGCTATAAGTTCAGCCAAATCATTATCTTTATTGAGAAAACTCCCTTTTTCTATGTTGAGTGAATGCACCAGATAATAAACTGCATCAACATTTTCTAAGAGCTTTTTAATATTTTCATATTCTTTTCTCTCCAACTCTATATCAGAAATACATATTCTGGTATTTGCATTCTCTAGTAATCCGCAATCTTCATTGATGTAAGAGAGTTTTCTTGTATTGCGCGCAAACACTGTCATGTGGTGACCGCGATTATAGAGTTCAATTATTATTTTTGTCCCGATATAACCTGTTGCACCAAAAATTGCTATATGTTTTTGTTTTGAAGCAATTATTGTCTCATTCATCATTTTTTTCCTCTTCTATGAAGATTTAGCTTGTTTATCCATCAGTCTTAACTCTTGTTCCACTGAAAAAACAGTTTTTACATCCAGTGTATAATCTAAATTTCTATTTTTTCCATCATACTCTACTTGTGAAAGTATCAGTTTCATAGTCTCCATGCGGGCTTTGTGCTTATCGTTTGAGCGGATAACATGCCAAGGAGCAGCCTCATGGTTTGTTTGTTGCAACATTTTATATTTCGCGTCCGAGAACTGATCCCACATGCTTTGTGCCTGCAAATCAATCTCGCTAAGTTTCCATTGTCTGAGCGGGTCAGTTCGTCGCTCTTCAAAACGGATGGCTTGTTTTTGCTTTGTAACACTAAAGTACAATTTTACTAAAACAATACCTTCATCCACTATGGACTCTTCAAACGGTACGACACTTTTCATAAATACATTATATTCTTTAGGGGTACAAAAACCAAAGACAGATTCAACCATGGAACGGTTGTACCAACTTCTATCAAACAGTAAAACCTCTCCGCTATGAGGAAAATGTTTTGTATAACGCTGAAAATACCATTGTGAACGTTCTTGTTCCGTTGGTTTTCCAAGTGCAACTATACGGTAGTGCTTTGGATTCATATAACGGCTGACACTTCCTATAACACTTCCTTTACCTGCCGCATCACGACCCTCAAAAAGAACTATTACTCGTAACTTGTGCTTTTCTACATGCTGTTGAAGTTTTACTAACTCAGCCTGATAAGGTTCAAGTTCAATATTTTCTACATAAATTTGTAAAGCTTCTGCTTGTTGTTTTGCATCTAAATTATAATTTTCCATGTGCAGCCTTTATATAAATATTTTAAATCAAAGAAATGTTGTTCATACTAAAATCAACTCTCTCTTTAGCTGTGTGCGTTAACTTTTGTTCATCTACAAACTTAATTCTGCTCTTCAAGCCTTTGTCATTTGCAATCTGAATAGCAAGTCCGGGGCGGGCATTGAGCTCCAGTAAAAGCGGACCCATGTTCTTATCAAAGACTATATCGGCGCCAAGGTATCCAAGACCTGTCATGTCGTAAGATAAAGATGCTATATTTAAGATTTCTTCCCAATGAGGTATCTGTAAATCAGAAAAATCATATCCTGTATCGGGATGTTTTAAAACTGGACGATCTCTGACAACAGCATTTGTTGCCTTTCCTGATTTGAGGTCAATTCCTACACCTACAGCGCCTTGATGCAGATTTGCCTTCCCGTCACTTGAACGCGTAGGACAACGCATCATAGCCATTACAGGATACCCTCTATAAACTATTATGCGTATATCGGGAACACCTTCATAACTGTATTTTTTAAACATCGGATCAAAAACTACCAACTTTTCAATTATAGCTATATCGTAACGCCCACCAAGGGAATACAAACCGCTTAATGTATTTGAGATATGTCTTCTTAAATCTTCTAAAGTCAATACATCGCCGCTTGCTTTAATAAAATGATCCCCATCTCTGTGTGTGATGACTATAATCCCCTTGCCTCCACTTCCATGGTTAGGCTTGATTACAAAATTCTCATAAGGCAACAGTATATCATGCAAGTTTTTCAGCTCCGATTGTGATTCAACCTTAGCGTAAAGTTCTGTGACCGCTATGCCAACCTCTTGAGCTATCTTTTTTGTAATCAGTTTATTATCAACAAGAGGGTAACTGCTGCGGACGTTATACTTGCCGATGAGCTCAATATTTCTGTAATTCATCCCTACAACACCTTGCTGTTGTAGTTTGAAAAAAGATGTAAACCACACTCTATTTTCCTAGCGGCACAAAACGGATAAGTTCACTTAAACGGTATCCGGTATATCTGCCGATTAAAATTATAAGAGCAAGAATAACTAACAACAGTTCCGGAAAGTTAAATGTAATATATCGCACCATAACATTATCCATAGCAAAGTATGCGATAACTGCAATTATTAATGAGCCGCCACCCTGTATGAGTGCTTCATGGCTTCCCTCTTCTTCCCATAAAATTGACATACGCTCTATCGTCCAAGCTAAAATAATCATAGGGAAAAATGTTATTTTTAATACATCTTCTAATCCCAGTTTGTAACTTACAATACTCATAATAGACATGATGGCAATGACAACAATAATGACGGCAGAAATTCTTGCGACAAGCAAAAGCCGCAGCCTTGACAAATATCCTCTCACAAATAAACCTATACCAATAATGACAACAAACATGAGTATTCCGCTAATAAGCGTGGTTTGTATAAATGCCAAAGAAAACAGTATCGGCATAAATGTTCCCATGGTTCTTATACCGATAAGTATACGCATGATTACAACTATTAAAGCCCCTATTGGAACAAGAAGTATCTGCTTAAATGCATTTTGCTGCAAAGATGGAAGTGTATAAAGTGAAAAATCCAGAAACTCTGCGTTTGCTTCTTTTATCATATTTTTTGCTATTTTTGTTGCTGAGACTTTTGTTTCTGTAACTGAGAATCTAAGTTTTGCTTTAGCCTCCCCTTTTGTAATAAGCAAAGGAGAATTACCGTCATGCCAGACAAAAAAATTATCTGGCTTTGAAATTTGAGCATCTTTTAAACTGTACAGATACCATTTATCATCAGACTTGACTTTAAGCATTGTTATTAACTTACGATCTTTTTGTCCGTCTATTAACTCAATCCCTCTTAGTTTACGAAAAACAATATTTTCATGTTTCATAAGTGCACTAATAAGCGATATTTTTGTTTCCCCTTTAATCTGCAAGAGAGTATTCACTGCCTCCATAGGCTGCTTAGAATTAAAAAGAGTTATGAGTTGAGCAACAAACGTTACATCATCGGCTGAATGGGAGTGAACATAATCCAGTAAAAGCTTAGCTGCACTTTGCTCAGATTCTTCCCATAATCCTATTTGATCCTCTTTAAGTTTATTTGCTGCAACAGACACTTCTTCAATCGGTGCTTTATAAAAAGAGTCTGCAAGAAGTATTGTTTTATAAAAAATTTTACTATTATTTTCTAATTCACGTTTAGCCCAAGTAGCTCGGTAAATATTGTTTTCATGTGAAACTGTATATCCAAAATCTCCGGAATCCACCTCGCTTGATACAATTTGCATTCCATCCTGAGGCTGCGGGAGTGACATTGAAACAACAATAGGATTATCGTTTTTTTGAAGTTCTATTGAAGCCGTTATGGCAAATAATGATCTCTTTTGATGCGGAATCAATGGAACATCAAGATAAACAACTTTGTAAAAGGCTAAAGATAAACCGCTAATAGTAAGAAAAAATACAATAAAAAGTAATTGAAATCTTGATGACATCATGGCTGTACCTCCTTAGATGGTTTTGTTATATCATTCTGGCTTACATCCACTACAAAATGGTCATATAGAAAATTGATACCTATCAACATTCTATATTTAAAATTACTACGGTTGGTAAGAGTGACTTTCACTACCTGAGTAATATCACCAAGAGTAACTTTCAACTTAATAACAGGTCTGCGCAGAGATTCTGAACCATGTTGTTTTATCCTGACAAATTTTATAATTTTATGCTTTACCAACTCTCCATTGAGCGAGAAAATTGCCCAATCCACCCCATCTTCATTTATAATTTGTAAGTTTTGGGCATCCAATGATGTGGTATTTGCTCCAGTATCAATTCTGGCTTCAAGTAAAACATTTCCGGGATAAATAATTACCGGCTCAGTTTTACCAATAATTTGCTTTGATTTATTGTTATTGACATTATCCTCATCTACGTACTGAGCAGCTTTACCTGCGGCATATAAATTACTTAGGTTGAACAACAGCGCAAGAGTAAATAAAATTTTAAAATTGATTCCCACTATGATAATTCCTTAATTAGTTACATTTGGTATTAAAATAAACTCCGAATTATATCACGACTCAAGTTATTAAAAACATAATTTATTTAACAAAGTATTATTTAACTCTAAGCTTTTAGTTGTATTATTCACTAATTGAAAACATTCCTCCTATAAAAGGAAAAAAATGGCAGAAAACTCCAATTTAAACACTCTTGAATTAATCAATAAGATATCTTATGAGATAGCAGAGTATTCAGCCGACAACACTACTATTCACCCTTATGACATATCTGAATTATTATTAGAACTCCGAGATATTGATGATGATGAATATCTGAAAATCATCAAAAAAATCCCACATGAGCTTTTTGCCGAAGTTTTATCTGAAATGCCTGAGTATGTGCAAGAAGAGATAAGTGAGCTTCTTAGTCTTAAAAAATTGGCAGATATTACATCCAAAATGGATACAGATGATGCCGCTACCTTCATCCAGATTATTAGTGATGAACATGAGGATATGGCTAATAAGATTTTAGACACCTTCGACAGTGAAGATAAAAAAATCATGCAACAGCTTATCGCTTATGAAGAAGATGAAGCCGGCTCATACATGCAAACTGAGCTTTTCAGCGCAAATATCAATGAAAAAATCGGTGATTCATTAAAAAGATTAAAAAAGTTAAAAGAATCTGATGAAATAAGCAATATCTGGCATGCACATTTAGTTGATAATGACGGCAAATATGTTGGTTCAGTCGGTCTTGAAGAACTCATTATATTTGAACATGATTTAAATTTCAGTGATATTCCGGCAGATAAATTTAAACATTACAATATCAATCACAAAGCCGACATAGATGAAGTTGTCGAGATGTTTACAAACTATAATCTTTCAAGCTTACCTATTGTAAATGACCTTGAACAACTTGTAGGAAGAATCACTTCGGATGATATTTATGATATTATCCAAGAAAGCGCTACGGAACAAATCTATAACATGGCCGGTGTTAACGACGAAGCGGAGCAAGAAGAAGATTTCTTTGAAATCGGAAAAACAAGAGCTATATGGTTGGCAATTAACCTAGTTACTGCCATAGCCGCTTCACTGGTTATTGGAATCTTTGATTCAACTATTCAATCGATTGTGGCTCTCGCTGTGCTTATGCCGATCGTAGCTTCCATGGGTGGAAATGCCGGAACTCAAACGCTTACGGTAACGGTCAGACAGATGGCTCTTGGTGACATCGAGGGAAGCGATGCACGAAAAACTATTTACAAAGAGGTCGTACTATCCTTGATAAACGGCTTCATATTTGCGGTAGTCATAGGCATCGTTGCATATTTTTGGTTTAACATCCCTCTGCTTGGTTTAGTAATTGCAATTTCCATGATTATAAATTTATTCAGTGCAGGATTTTTCGGTGCGGCAATACCCCTAGTTTTACAAAAACTCGATATTGATCCTGCAATTGGAAGCACGGTGCTTCTTACAACAGTTACAGACATAGTAGGATTCTTCAGCTTTTTAGGGCTTGCTACTATTATTTTACTTTAAGGAACAAGAGAAATGGAAGATGGCCAACAGGTTAGGGAAAATAAATTTAAATATTTTATAGATGACTATTGGGATATTTTTTTAGGAATAGCGTCTATAGTTTTAGCATTTTATTTTCATGAGCACGGGAAAATGGTTATAGCGACTCTTTTCGCTGCTATAGGGATAGGTAGTTTATCACTCACAGTTTCAGAAGTTGCGGAGATACTTTCCGAGAGACTGCAAGAGCCATATGGAAGTTTTGTCCTGACTCTAAGTGCCGTTATTGTAGAAATCATTCTTTTATATATAATTTTACTTCAAGTACATCAATCTCCGGAAGTTTTAAATACCGTCAAGGGTGGTATTATCTCAGCAGTTATTGTTGACATGAATGTACTCCTTGGACTTGCTTTATTTTTTGGCGGACTTAAATTTAGACAACAAGAGCATAACAAAGAGACATCAAGCTCATATACAACTATTCTTTTTGTTGCATCAGTTGCTCTTTTGGTTCCCAGTTTGATTGGAAAATCAGCTCACCATACGCAAGATCAACTCATTCAAGCATCTATAATCATATCGATGCTTCTGTTTGTTTTTTATCTCATAATCATCATTTTTCAAACAAAAACGCATACCCATTTCTTCAAGCAAACGGCAAGAAGCAGAATATTTAGACTTAAGCGAAAGATGAGTGAAGAAGACACAAATCAAGAAGATGATTATATTTTTGAAAAATTCAATAATTTTGGATTAATTTTTTCTATCTTTTTATTTATTGCCGTCATTGCTTTGGGTGCAGAAGTTTTTGCAAATGACGGAATAAAACTAGCCAAAGAGTATGGTATATCAGCTGGTCTTTCAGGTTTACTCATAGCCATAGTCGCAGTTTCACCTGAGATAGTAACAGCCATAAAAGCAGCTAAAAACGATGAGGTTCAAAGGGTTGTAAATATTGCCATGGGAGCTTCAACTGTTTCAATTTTACTGACAGTTCCTGTTTTAATGCTACTTGCATATTATAGTAATATTCCTTTAACACTTGATTTTAATCCGCTTGAAATCGGAGCATTGATTTTAACTATTCTGCTTGTGTCTAAAACTACAGATGACGGCCATACTAACTATTTTGAGGGTATTTCCCATCTGATATTTTTTACCGCGTATGTAATTATTGCAGCGTACTATTGATGTTACACACTAGAATGGGCAAAGCTCATTCTAATGGCAGTGACACAAATGTCCCTACAACCCCCTAAAGCTACAAAACAAGAGAATCGCTTTTCGCGAAGCGAAAATGTTTCTTTAGAAAAAACAAAGTTTTATGAGAATGAATGTGTAAGGTCAGTTGCTAAAAGATTTTTATGCTAAAATATCTTTACTATTATTAAAAAAACAAGGCTAAAAATGCTTATTCCAGCTGATTTATTAAAAGATAAAAAAATACTTTTGGGCGTTACCGGTTCTATCGCTGTTTACAAGTCTCTAGAGTTAGTCAGACTCTTTGTAAAAGCCGGTGCAAATGTAAAAGTCGTTATGAGTGAGTCGGCTAAAAAGTTCGTAACTCCCCTTACTTTTGAGGTGCTTACCTCAAACAAAGTGCTTGATGATACGAATGAGTCATGGGTAACCGACCACAACCATATAAAAACGACTCAGTGGGCTGACTTGTTTGTTATCGCTCCGGCAACGGCAAACACTATCGGAAAACTTGCAAATGCCATCGCCGACAACATGCTTTTACAATGCGCTCTTGCATATCCACATGTAAAGATACTCGCTCCCTCAGCAAACACGAACATGCTAGAAAATCCGATAACTCAGGCAAATCTGAAAATGTTGGCAATTGCCAACTATGACATCTTAAACACTCAGACAAAAGAGCTTGCATGTAAGACTACTGGCGATGGCGCGATGGCTGAACCTATCGACATATTTTACAAAGCTGCAAAAGCACTTCTTAAAGATGAGTTTTGGGAAGACAGAATGGTTATGGTAACCGGCGGCGGAACTATAGAAAAAATAGATGAAGTCCGTTATATCTCAAACTTCTCAAGCGGTAAAATGGCTTCTGCTCTTGCTACAGCACTTTACTGCAGAGGTGCAGATGTAAATCTCATCGCTACAAGATTTGATACAGATTTGCCAAAAGAGATGCACAAGATTGATGTGCAGGATTCTGCTGAGATGATGGAATATCTTGTGGATTCTATCCGTATTGCAAAAAAAGGGAAACTCTCAAAAGCAACACTTATGAGAGACGAGCATATCCATCTCATACAGAAAAAGCCCTACCTTTTTATGGCAGCTGCCGTGAGCGACTATGTACCTGAATTTGTCCAAGACGGAAAACTGAAAAAAGAGATGCTGGGCGATACTTGGGAACTGAAGATGAAACAAAATAGTGATATTTTAAGCTCTATCGACAAAGAAGGGATTGTAACTGTCGGATTTAAAGCTGAGATGGATGAGAAAAATGCAGTTGCGAATGCCTCAAAAATGATAGATAGTAAACATGTAGATGCAGTTTGTTTAAATGTTCTCAAAGATTCTTCAAGTTTTGGCAGCGATACCAATAAAATAGAATTCATTACTCCGGACAAAATAGAGTCCATTCCACATGCAGATAAACTCAGTGTCGCATTTGACATATTAGACCACGCAAAGAATTTATGAATTTTTCCATAAACCAGCTAAGCTCTTTAGCAAAGCTTATTTCCACCAATCCCAATGAGGCTAAAGCATTTATAAAGTTAGCCTCTGTGGATGTACTAAAATCATTAGGCGATGGAAAATACACCATTGTTCTTGATAACAAAACACTCACGGCACAAAGCGATAAACCTTTAAGCGAGGGTGCAAAATACTGGTCGCAGCTCACACAGCCGAAAAACGGAACCGCCCAGCTCTCAAATCTGCAGAAAATGCCTCAGCAGTTACAAAATTTGCAAAACTCTCAATTTGAATACTCTTTAAAAGATTTACAGACTCTCTTAAAATCCCAAAAACCTGAAACACTCATGAAACAAAATTTACTGGAGCATTTGAGTAGTGCCAGCACAAAAGATGAATTTTCTTCCCTTTCAAACCTTTTGCTATCCCTGCAAAACAACACGTTAACGATTCCGATTCGCCAAGACAACTATTTTTCTATTTTACAATTTAAAAAAAGGTACAATAAGAAATCAAAAAGAACTCAGCTGGATTTTTATGCGGCACTGGAGTTTTTAGGACCAGTCTCGGGCGTTATAACACTCGAAGACGGCTCTGTAAATATAGACTTAAATGTTGCATTCGATAAAACAAAAAACTTTCTGGAAGATGATATGGATAACTTTTCTTATGATATAAATATTTCTCTTGTTGAAAATATCGAACCCCTGTACAATGCAAACAACAACGCACTTCTGGATGTCAGTATATGAATACAGAGACACACATAGCAATCATCATGGACGGAAACGGCCGTTGGGCTGAATTGCAAGGCAAAAAGAGGGTCAAAGGACATGAGGCAGGTGCGAAAGTTGTCAAAGAGATAACAACTTACTGTTCTAACAACAAAGATATAGAGCGACTGACGCTGTATGCTTTTTCAACTGAAAACTGGAAAAGACCTAGACTCGAAGTTGAATTTTTGATGAAACTTTTAGAACAATACTTAAAAAATGAACTACCTGTTTATCTGCAAAATAATGTTCGTTTTGAACCGATAGGCGACATAAGAGCTTTTTCAAAGTCGCTTCAAAAAACCATAAAAGATGTGCAGGAAAAAACTGCCCATTGTGACGGTTTGGTACAGTCTTTAGCGCTAAATTACGGGTCACAAAATGAAATACTAAGAGCAGTCAATAAAATAAAAAACGATGAAGATGATATAACAGAGGCTATGCTCTCAAATGCACTGGACTGCAAACATGATGTGGATATTCTCATCAGAACCGGCGGAGACCACAGACTTTCAAACTTTTTACTCTGGCAGTCAGCATACGCAGAACTTTTCTTTTGTGATACATTATGGCCGGACTTTACAACAAATGAGTTAGAAAAAATACTCAAAGATTTTAAAAAAATTGAACGCCGTTTTGGAGGCTTAAAATAATGGAACTCCTTTTTGCTTTTGTTTTTGGATCGGTAATCGGTTCGTTTTTAAATGTAGTGATTTTACGAATACCAAAAGATGAAAGTATTTTGTTTCCGGCTTCACACTGCTATGCATGTGGAAATACTCTTAAACCGTGGCATAACATCCCACTGTTTTCTTGGTTGTTTTTAAGAGGAAAATGTTCCTATTGCAGTACCAAGATATCTATCCAATACCCGGCAATAGAACTTTTCTCCGGTCTTATATTTGTAGTTTTAGCAAATAAATTTGGAATTAACCTCAGTGTTTTTTTAATAGGGCTCAGTTTTTTAATGCTTTTAGCTCTTTCTATGATAGATTTAAAATATAAAATGATTCCAGACAGCTTAAACCTTTTGGCTTTAGCTTTTGCAATATTTGGAGCTTGGAGCATCAGCGGAGTGTTTATAAACCTGCAAAATGCACTTTTATTTGCCGGCGGATTTACACTGCTTAGATTTGCAATCTCTTACATGCTGACATCATCAGCGCATAGACATGCACAAAAAACCATAACACCATGGACTAAGAACTATCATACTTACCCATTTATCGAGGCTATGGGTGAAGGCGATATCATGGTAGCTGCAACCATGGGAGCACTTCTTGGAGTTAAACTCACACTTGTTGCTATCTTTTTATCAGCAGTTTTAGCACTTCCCGTCATGCTTGTGCAAAGAAGAATAAATGAAGAAAAAACAATACCCTTTGTACCATTTTTAGCATTAGCTACATTTATAGTTTATGTGTTTGATTCCCCGATTTTATCTTATATAGAGGCAAATTACTAAATATGAAGAGATTAAGAAAATATATTATTGCCAACCTGTCTATGCTATTTTTAACAATATTTCTACCGCTGTTTAGCATAGCATCTGTTATTTTTTTAATCAAGCTGGCTACTTATACATCAGTAATTCAGCTGAGTATTTGGGAAATGTCTAAACTATACTTCTTTATTTTGCCTGAGATTTTGTTCTATACACTTCCTGTGACTTTTTTTATAGCAGCTACCTTATCTATATTTAAACTCTCAACTGATAATGAAATTGTTGTACTTTTTGCACTTGGCATCCACCCAAACTTTATTATAAAAACATTAGTGAAGCCTGCCCTGCTTTTATCTATCGTT
This sequence comes from uncultured Sulfurimonas sp., assembly GCA_937900945.1. Taxonomy (GTDB): domain Bacteria; phylum Campylobacterota; class Campylobacteria; order Campylobacterales; family Sulfurimonadaceae; genus Sulfurimonas. The sequence continues at coordinate 51,404 of CALCGG010000065.1, forward strand.
TTGTTATTTGATTTTTTTATCCTCTTTCCGCATGCGACCGTTTTGTCAAGTAATTTTATTTCCTATAAAAAAAGTGAAGCAAAGTTCAACCTTTCTGCCTCTGAATTTGGGCATAGTTTTGGAGACTGGCTGCTTTATGTAGGAAAAAATAATCCAGACGGTACCTATGGGAATGTCTTCTTATTTAACAAAAATAAGAAAGAAGAAGTTTTAGTAAGTGCTAAAGAAGCAGAAATCATCAATGATTCTGCTATTTTACGATTAAAACTAAGTAATGGCGAAGGTTACAGCTACTCAAAAGAGAAGTTTTCACAAATCAATTTTAATACAATGTTTATCAATGACACCATGACAACAGACTTGACGACATACAAAACAGCTTTAGGATACTGGCTCTCAGATGAAAGAAAAGACAGCAAAAGACGTATGTTTATTACAGATTCACTGCTTAGTATATTTCCTCTGCTTAGTTTATTGTTAGTCGCGAGCATTGGCATAGTTCATGTCAGGCAGCAGCAAGGAAGGATATATCTCTACATGTTTTTAAGTATAGCCGTCTATTACGGAGCTATTCTGGGACTTCAGGATCTCATATCTTTTTATACGATTCCAGTTGTTTTTCTAACTTGGATGATTGCAACTTATATTATTTATAAAAAGACCATAGTAGCCAGATTTTAGATGCGATGCGCACTTACTATTGCTTATAACGGTAGAAACTTTTTCGGTTCTCAAATACAAAAAGAGACAAGCAATACTATCCTTGGCAATTTAGAACATGTACTCAAGCAACTCGGGATAAATTTCAGGGTTGTAGCCTCAGGCAGAACGGACAAAGGTGTTCATGCGACAGGTCAAATCTGTCATGTAGATTTACCTGAGTTTTGGGATGACTTGGAAAAACTCAAAAAAGTTTTAAACCAGATGCTTCCCTCTTCCATACATGTAAAGAATATAAAAGCTGTCAGTGATGATTTTCACGCAAGATATGGTGCTAAAAAAAGAGTTTACAGATACATCATTAAACAAGAGAGTTCCAACCCATTTTTCAATGATTTTGTCACTTTTTTAGAACATGTAGAGTTTGAAAAACTGCAAAAAAACATCAGATTTTTCATAGGAGAACATGATTTTAAAAATTTTATGAAAACAGGAAGCGATGTGAACTCTACAACAAGAGTCGTCTACAGAGCCTTTGCCTACAAGCACAAAGGCTTTATAGTCTTGAACTTTGAAGCAAATGGATTTTTAAGAAGTCAAATCCGCCTCATGGTTGGCGCACTCTTAAAGCTCACAAAAGAAGAGATACAAGAACAGCTCGAATGTAAAAAGACTCACAAAATCAAGCCTGCTCCGGCAAACGGACTCTATCTGGCAAAAATAAAATACTCATAAAGAGCAGTTTACAACTACTCTACTCTAAAATACTCATGCTTAAGAATCGTAAACTTTTGTAACTCTTTATCCCCATCAAGATTTAACCCCTTCAGAGCTTTTGGATTAACAACATAGTAACCAAGCTGCATCTCAACCACATCACCACTCTTAAGGGTGTCAGTGTACTTTACAACTCTCTTTTCCTTGGCTTTTATCATTGTGTCTTTTAAAACTGCATTTGCCACCCAAGGCATTGTCGGTTTATTATCACGACCGATGATTTTAACAAAAGTATGTGTCTGAAGTGTTTGTGTCTTAGTATCTCTTATCAGATTTGCTCTAAGCTGAACAACTCTGAGCGGGTGCGTCATAAGGTTGTGTGGAGCCTTATTGTTTATGGTAACACTAAAACCATCCGATGTTTTTTCAAAAGAGAGTTCAACATATTGAGACAACATCTCTGACTTATGTCTTGCTCCGGCGAAACCATGAAAAGCATGCTTCTTGCTTATTCTAATCGTCGTTGCACTTCCATCTACCTTTGGCATGTGACACGTTATACAGTTTTCCTTTTTATCTTTCGCACCCTCTTCATCCGTTTTACAGATACTGAATTCTTCTGCATTTTGCTTATGTGAATGACATCCCATACATACCTGAGCTGTATAAAAGTTCTCATTTGTGTAGTCAAGGTTGTGATAAGGTGAACCGACCGTTGATGTACTCATGCCAAGCATGGATGTCTCTATTTTATAATTCGTTTTCTCATTCTCTCTGCCTGCCTCAGCTGAAAAGAATGTTTTCGGCTCTGTGGCATACACATTTTTATTTACTCTACTGTGAATTTCCACATCTTTTATAGTGTGACAGCTTGAACATGAGATGCCCTGTTTTGAGTCATCCTCTGTTTTGGCATTTGGAGTGTGACATTGTGCACACTTATAATCATTTTTTGCTTTATCCGGATGTTTATCCCAGACAGCTTTATGAACTTTATCGTCATAAATTGAAGATTTTTTATGCATAGAATCTTGAAACTCCTGCGCAATATCCGGATGACACTTTTTACAAGTATTTATTTCATCATTAGCTAAAAGCAGTGAGTACAACGCAACTATGAAAATCAAAATCTTAATCATATAAAATATCCTTCTAATTATTATAAGCTGAAATTTTATCATACGACAGAACACTTCGCTTGATTTATATCAAAATTACAATTCAATTATCGGCATTTGATGATTAAGATTATTTAGCGAGTTGAAAATTCACCCATGCAAAGTAAAGGTTACCTATAAGTGCGATGACAACACCTGCAACCGGTATCACAACCGCTGCATTGAGTAAAAAATGTATAAATGTCGGCTTCAAAGTCTGTCCAAAAGGATGTTTTACAATAGCTATCCTTACAATAAATGTCCCGATAAAACCTAAAAAGAATGTTACCAACCCTGCAATAATTTTTATAATCATAGTATCTCCTGAAATATTTTTATAGAGCGAAAACTCCATAAAAGTTACATATTATATCAAATATGCCCATATTTCAAAATCACTTTTATATCCAGGCAACAAACTTATCTCGCAAAAATCATATATTAATTTTTTTCGTTAAAAAAAGAGTTATTTAGATAAAATAATCAAAACTATGAGGAAAACTCTTGAAAATAATCCACTTCAGCGATACCCACCTAGGCTACAGTGACCTTGAAGTTCTCAATGAAGAGAACATAAACCAAAGAGAAGCAGATTTTTATGATGCATTTTTGCAAGTCATCAAACAAATAAAAAAAATCAAACCCGACTACATCATCCATACGGGTGATTTGTTTCACCGTTCAAGCCCAAGCAACCGAGCCATAACCTTTGCACTTGAACAGTTCAAGATTATAAACGCTCTGAACATCCCGTTTATCCTCATAGCTGGAAACCACTCGACTCCACGAACAAACCTGAGCTCACCCATTTTAAAAATCTTTGAGAACTTTGAGAACATACATGTGTCTTACAACCAAGAGTACAAAAAAGTGGAGTTTAAAGACACAGTTTTCCACACCCTGCCCCACATGAATGATGAAACAACTGCTCTCTCACAAATCGAGCTTTGCGAAACACAAATCGACAAGAAAAAAAAGAATATCATGATGATGCACTGCTCCGTTGGTGCAACTTATCTCATGCAGGAGTTCGGTGAGTGGGTTTATCCTCGTGATAAAGAATACATCTTCGAGAAAATGGACTATGTAGCCTTAGGACATTGGCACGGTTTCGGACAGGTCGGCAAACATGCCAATGTCTACTACAGCGGTTCAACAGAACGCACAAGCTTGAACGACAAACGCAACTCAAAAGGGTTTGTAGAAATCAACTTAAGTGATGAATTGCTTATAGAATTTAAAGAGATAAAAATCCGTCCAATAATCCAAAAAAAACTTGACTGCGAAGACTATGAAAATGCGCTCATAGATGCAAGCGACACAGAAGATGCCATAGTCGAAGTAAGACTCACAAATCTGACCGCTTTGCAATCCATCGACATCCAAAACTCCGACATAAAAAAGATGTTTCCAGATGCCATGAGCGTAAATGTAAAACGGGAGTTCAAGCACGGTGCAAACGAGACAGACCTGAGCGACATTGAAGCACTCTCTTTGGAAGAGTTCTTTTTAGAGCACATCAAAGAGGACTCGAACGAAAAAGAGTACGACAGGCTCAAAGGTAAAGTACAAGAACTGTTTGCACAGTATGAGGAGGCTCGTGATGATTCTCTCTAAACTCCATCTTGAAAACTTCAAAAAGTACACCACATATGACATCGAATTTGGCGAAGGACTTATCGGTATCATCGGCAAAAACGGAAGCGGAAAATCCACCATTTTTGAAGCGATACTTTTCGCACTCTACGGCGAGGCTAAAAAAAGAGGAAACAAAGAGTTGGTACGAAATGCCAATGCCTCGACTAAAGACCCCGTAATAGTAGAACTTGAGTTTGAATTTGAGTCTGCTCTGTACAAAGTGGCAAGAGAGTTTCGCGGAAAAGCTCTAAGTGCAAACGCAAAGCTATCCAAAAACGGCTCTCTAACCACCACAGGAGCCAAAGAAGTAACAAGCGCCATAGTCAGCCTTACCAAGATGAGTAAAGACGCTTTTATGCATACTCTCTTCGCTTCACAAAAAGAGCTTACAAGTCTAAGCACTCTCAACAATGAAGAGCGTAAAAAAATGATACGAAAACTTCTCGGTTTGGAGAAAATAGACTTTGTAGAAAAAGAGCTTGTAGCAAAGAGAATTAAACTCAAAAATGAGATAAGCGCCTTTGATGAAGTTCTGCTAAGCGCTGATGATGTAAAAGAAAAACAAGAGCAGATAAAAACCAACCAAGCAACAAAGGAAGCGCTTGCCAAAGATGTAGAACTAAAAACAAAAGAGCTAGAAGCCATAAAATTTCATGAGCAAAAGCTCAAAAAAGAACTCGAAATCTTTACCAAAACCAAAGAGCAGAAACAGAAGCTTTTCTCAGAGCTTGAACTCATAAAAAACACGAAAAGCTCAGAGATAATGAACGAAGTAAAACTCATCGCCGAAAACCATGAACTGGAGCACAAGCAGGAAAAACTCACAGAACTAGCAACAGTAAAAACAGACTATCTCTCACTTCAAGAACAGCTAAAAAGCCAAGAGAAACTCAAAGAGTTCCACCTGAAAAAAGAGGGACTCACCAAAGAGCTGGTACAGCTAAGAGAACAATACACCAAAGGCAAATCAGACATTCACACTTTGGAAAAAGCCTGTGAAAACTACGATGAGCTTCTCTTTAACGCAAAAAACCTAGAAGTAAATCTCGGCATGTTGCAAGAGCAAATCAGCACCAAACACACCATAGAGAACGAACTCAAAGCCGAAATAGCAGGCGAGCAAAAGCAGATTGACATCACAAACGAAAAAATCGCAAATCTTGAAAAACTCGGAAGCGACTCAGCCTGCCCTACATGTACAAGACCGCTTTTAGAAGAGTATGACAATGTCATCAACTCGCTTGTTTCAGTCGTAAACAACACCCACCAGAAGAAAATTGACGAGTACAAAAAACAACTTCAAAACGTAGTGACACAAAAAGGTGTATTTGAAGCAGAAAAGAAACTCAAAGACAAAGAATTTCTGGAACTCTCAACCACTCTCAAAGTGATGGAGAGCAAACAAAAAGACTTAAAAATTGCACAAGAGCATTTCAAACAGGTGGAACAAAAAGGCTTAAAAAACAAAGAGGAACTCAAAGAGCTGGAGCAATACGCTTACGATGAGAAACAACATGAGAGCGTCAAAAACAGTTTCACTCTGCTGGAGGCGCAGTACAAACATGTAATGATTTTGGAAACAGAGCTAAAAAGATTACCGCAAGTAAAAGCAGAACTCGCAAGCGTAACGAAAAAAATCGTAGAGTTAAGCACTGCCAGAAAAGCCAAAGAGGCAGAGTTTAACCTCGTCATCTACGAAGATGTAAAGCACAAACACTCGCTTGAAGAACATGAGGGAACACTCAAAACCATAAACTCAAAAACATCAATATTAAATGATATCAAAGTGCAAATTGCAAGCATTGGCGGCGAAATAAAAACTATCCACAACGCCCTTGACAACAACGAACTACAAAAGAAAAAAGTACAGACAAAAAAAGATGATTTGCTCGACTACGAGAAAATCAAAACAAGCCTCGCAGAGTTCAA
>CALCGG010000066.1 GCA_937900945.1 uncultured Sulfurimonas sp.
CGCCAGGGTTAGAGATTTCAAATTTTCCCTGTGCATTAACGCTTATTTCAATGTTGTTCTCGTTTAGAGTTCCATCACCTGCTGCAGCAAGTATTGTTGTTGTTGTCGATGGGGTAAAACCTGTCATTCCCGCGTCAGCACCAGTAATTAGCGCTGCATCAGAAGCATTTGCATTAGTAATTGTTAGGGTCGGATCAGCAAATGTAGCTGTTATCCCTGGTATAGCAGCATTATTTATAGCAAGTGCATATGCTGCTCCATTGGCAGCAGCAAGATTACCCGGTACCCCGGAATCAGGCACTGTTACAGTCACTCCACCAAGTGTAAACGTAAGTCCGTCATCAGCACCTGTCACAGAGTCAGTTACCGTAAATGTTGTATCAGTAGCAACACCATCATGATCTCCAACTGCACGGGCTTGTACTTCCATCGCATAACGAAGATCAGATATGGAAGTAAATGTCTTATCTGCACCAGCTATTGCTATTGATCCTGTTGGGTTGTACTGGTATTTATATGCCGTTACATCTGTTCCTGCTACTATACCGCTGTTCGTATTACCGACTGCAGATATATTGATGTTATGCGATGCATTTGGATTTGAGTTATCATTGGTAAGATTAATTCTATTTGTTGTTGCATTATATACTGCAGTCACACCTGTAAGAGAAGTCTGTGCATTGATAGCTGAAACGTATCTGTTAGCATTTTGAGCGGCACTGTCTGTAGAAACTCCCCCGGTAGTGGTAATTTGTTTTGTTGTTCCGTTATCAAGAGTAAAAGTTATGTCTAACTCGGCAGCGCCAGCTGCGACAGGAGTTGTTCCTGCAAGTTGGGAGCTTAAAAATGATGCCCATATGCCTTGTCCTGTTTGAAGAGAAAATGCTTCTCCGACTTCATTGAACATTACACCAAGATTTCCTGAGTCAATTGGATTTCCTGCTTCATCAAGTGCATCTCCAGTGTATACGGCTGGGACTGCTTTACTAGGGGGAGTACCGCTTGGAACCTCATAAGCTGATGAAAAACTTTTTACAAGTGGACCAGAGTTAAGATTTGCTTTTAGCACAACATCTTGAGTAGGGCTTGCCGGAGTTGTGAGTCCTGGAGCAATGGTTATGTTTTTAATTGGAGCAGTTGAATCAACTTTTCCCGTAACATCATCTCTTATCCAGCCTTGCGCAACAAAACCGTTATTATCAACAAAGTTTCCGCCAGCATCAAATTTAAAATCCCCCGCTCTTGTGTATTTATATGTATTTCCACCATCTGGTGAGATTATGAAAAACCCATCACCCTGAATAGCAACGTCTGTATTTTTATCAGAGTTTTGTATAGACCCCTGAGAAAATATACGAGTCATAGAGTTTACAGTAGAACCAAGCCCGATTTGGACAGCATTTTTACCACCGAGATCCCCTTGAGGAGCTGTTGCGATAGAGCTTGTCTGAGCTAAAAGGTCTGAAAAGTTTGCACGAGAATATTTAAAACCTGTAGTATTAACATTCGCTATATTATTTGATTCTACGTCCATCGCTACTTGGTGCGATTGAAGTCCGGAAACACCGGAATAAAGTGATTTTAACATCTTAAATCCTTCTTATTTTATATACAAAAGAAACAAGTTCCTTTGTTGCGCTACAACCACTAGGGTCACTAAATCTAAACTTTTATAAGCTAGATATTTTTTGTTTTATTAAAATATATAGAGCATTTAGTGTTCCAAGTTTTATATTTTAATTGTTAAGTATTGCTTCGGGAATGTTTGTTATTTGTAGGAAGTAGACTAAGGAGATAAAAGTGCAAAAGCACTTTATTTATGCATATTTAATGCTTTTTGCATCATCTCATCTGCGGTGGTGATACACTTTGAATTTGCGCCATAAGATCTTTGAAAGACTATAAGCTCAGTAAGTCCAACTTCAAATTTAACATTTGAACTCTCAAGTTTAAAGTTTTGTAAAGTAGCACCGAGAATATTTTCACCATCTGCATTTTTAAAAAATAGCGGCTGACCACTATTGGCACTTTCTTCAAATCTGCTGCCGTTTATTCGCTCAAGTCCTTTGTCATTTTGAAAATGAAATAGAGCAATTTTTCCTACGCTGCTTTGTTGACCATTTGAAAAAGTAGCGATTACTTCTCCGTTTGTATTTATATCATAACCCAAAAGATCGCCGCCTTGCAAACCATCTGCCTTACTAGATCCTAATGGCGACGGTCCATTGAAAGATGTTATTCCGTTATACCCTATCCCTAAATCTAGCTTTATGGATGTGCCATTATTATTAATCGACCCTAGAGTAGTTGAGATTAATGCGCCGGATGAGTCAAAAGCTGCAGTTGCTGCTTGTGTGTCATAAACAGTTTCACCATCTAAACTTTTTGTTGTAGCAACTATATCCCACTGAATACCCGGAGGGTTCTGAACTGTACTTTTAGTAAATTCAAGATTTAAATTATTTTTATTACTTTGTGCATCAATTACACCCGCACTAATCTTTCTAATTTCATCAGTTACACCTAAATTTGCGTAAAAGCTGACATTAGTTGTTGGTGTTGTTGGGAATGTTAAAGTATATGGAAAATTAAGTTTTTCTTGGGCACTTACATTCCCTAGCTTTGTTTCAGAAATTGGTGAAGTAAGCGTCTCACCCGATATATTACCGCCCATTGTGCCTAAAACATGGAAACCATCATATGTCACCAAATCCCTGTTGGCATCAAATGTGAAAGTTCCATCACGAGTATAGAGAGGCTTCCCGTCACCCTGTATGCCAAACCATCCATCACCGTCAATAGCCAAATCTGTGCTTTTATCTGAAAGGATAAGTGTTCCATTTGTTTCATTGAGTTGAGTGCTGTTCATTTTCACGCCAACACCAACACTACTGTTTACACTGGTTGAGTTAGCTGATGTATTGAGCGTTGATTCAAAGAGAGACGAAAATTCTGTAGTGTACCCTCGAAAACCTATACTACTTACATTTGCTAAATTGTCAGATATTGCATCGATAGCCGTTTGGTTTGTTCTTAGTCCAGATATACCTGTATAAAAAGCTTGTGTCATCATGATAAGTCCTTTCTGCCGCCAAATATTATACTAGTAGACTTCTACTACATTCTCTAATGGGACATAACTTGAACCAAGCTTTACTAGAGTATTCCCATTTTCAAATCTTACAGATTCTATTGGATAAGCACCAAGTCTTGTCTGTAAAACATTTCCATCCGGATCACTGTAGTTTGCATTGACATGATAAATACCGCTATCAGCCTGATTTCCGTTTACATCTCTTCCATCCCAGTCAAACTTATAAACACCGGCTGGATTTTCAGCCACATCAATTGTTCCGACTGTATTGCCGTCTGCATCTGAAATAGTGACTGTTCCTTGGCTGATCTCTTTTGGAAAGTATACTTCGAATGAACTGACCGTGCCTTTATCCAGTGCTATTGCATCGCTGCCTAAATCTGCTGTTTTACCTATTGCAGCGATAGTAGAGAATTGCTGAGATGCACCTAAAGCGGCACTCAAGTCTGATAAAGCCTGGTTTGTATTATCTGCTGATTCTAGGGTGGCCAGCTGAGAAGTTTGAGCCAAAATTTTCTCAGTATCCATAGGTTCCGTTGGATCTTGATACTGAAGCTCTGTTAAAAACAGCTTCATAAAATCGTCTTTGCTTAATTGCGTTTTATCCTTAGCTACTGTAGATACTGCTGGTTCTGCATATAATGCGGCATTTTGCCCTGTTGCTGTAATTGCCATCTTTTATCCTTTATATATATCTTGGAACGACAATTTCCAAAGAGCTTAAAATCTCTTCATTTTCTGTTTCGTTCTCAAAATAGCTGTATTCTTCATGAGCTTGTTTCTCATGCTGCCTTTGCCCTTGTTGCTGGTTTGAACCGGCATTTTCAGAGTTGTTATTAAAATTTAATGTAGCATTATTTATTCCACTATTACTTAGTTGGGTTTTCAATTCATTTACATTCATAGCCAATGTGTTAATCGCCGTACTATTCGAACTCAAACTTACATGTAAGTTTTTGCCTCTTTGAACAATAGTCAAATCAACATCACCAAGCTTTTGAGGATTTAGCTGAATTTTTACTCTTGTAAATGGAGATTTATAATCTTCTATGGCAGTTTTCACATCGGCTGATAGATATTTAATCATCTGCTTCGCTTCATTTAATTTCACTTCGAAACTATCGGCTTTGTGTGTTGTGAGTCCATCTGTTTTGGAAGCTGAAGAATTTTCGTTTGCTCCACCATGGAGAAGTTCTCCAAGTGCTTTTGCTGCATCAGATATATCCTTTGGAGCTATAACCTTTGCAGTTGCAACAGAAAAGTCGGCAGTGAGAACGGGGTTGATTTGTGAAGGTTTTTCTCCCATCAAAAGTAATTTTAAAGTTTCATCAGCTCTTGCTCTTGGAGTTTTTTCTTCGACTTTAAACTGCTTTGTTTGAACTAACTGTTCAGTCGTGTGTTCTGTGTTGAGCTGTGCTTTGAAAAGCGGAGTTGATTTTATCTGGGTATCGAGTTTTTTTTCGTCAGCTTTTGCAATGACTGCTTCATTCAAGTTTTCAGAAGTTTTATCTGTCTTCAGTTCTGCTTTAGCTTCTGCGACTTTCACATGTGAAACTTCTGTCTTAATTTTTGCAACTTCTGCACGCGGAACTTCTGTCTTAACTTCCTGCATTGTCTTCACGGGCGAAACTTCTGCTTTAACTTCTGCAACTTTCACATGTGAAACTTCTGCTTTTGCTTCTACAACCTTCGCATGTGCAATTTCTGTCTTAATTTTTGCAACTTCTGCACGTGGAACTTCTG
>CALCGG010000067.1 GCA_937900945.1 uncultured Sulfurimonas sp.
TTTAGGTTACTACATTTTCTCAATTTTAGCAAAACACAGTTTTTCAAAATTTGCACAAGAATTTGACTTTCCACATGTGGCAAAGTCTATAGCAATTGATGACAACATCGACAGTGGATATTCTCATGCTGCTATTTTAAGTAAAGCTCTCAAAAGTGAAAACATCATTCCAATCCATTCAAAACTGAGGGCCAAAAACAGAGTCTCGTATTCTGGCAAAAGTAGAGAATTCAGACTTATGAATCCGAGGGAGTTTGTCCTAAAAAATTTTAAAGGTGATGATGTCATTTTAGTGGATGACATCATCACGACAGGGTCGACATTAACTCAGGCAATACAAGCAACAAGTAACGCAAATAAGAGCGTATTGTTTTGCTTAACTTTAGCAGATGCAAGTGTAAACTAAGCTTCCTTTAATTATACTGCTATTCATTATGAATTCTTAGAGAGGTTGTCTGCCGTTGAAGCCAATACTGTCACTTCTTTTATTATTGTTAGCGACTCTTCTCTTCTCAAAAGAACTTGAACTTGACAATCTGCTAAAAGAGTACGGTGATTCACAAGAGCTTTACAGAGAAACCAAAAAAGAAAGTGCCGGACACATCATAGTTTTCTCCCGTTCAGACCTTGACAAAATGCAAGCTTACACTCTAAATGATGTTTTAAAAACCCTGCGATTTTTCACTCTTCAAACAAGAAAAAATGGAATGACGACTCTTACAAAAGCAGGTGATTCTCAATTGTCAAGTCATCCCATAAAAGTTTATATAAATTCTCATGAATTAAACTCAGCAACTCTGGGAAATGTTTTAGTACAATATGGGAAAATGGGTCTGTATTTTATAGACCATATAGAGATTTACCAAGCGGGAAGTTCTGTAACTTTTGGCAATGAACCAGGCACAATGTTAATAAAACTCTACACAAAAGAACCTTCTCGTGAAAATGCAACTGCAGCACAAATCTCAGTAGACTCACAAGGAAGTTCAACTCTGCAAATAATTGATGCAAAAGCTTATGATGATTATTCATACCTGGCAAATATAGACTTGAGAAAAAACAACTACAAGAATTACGACACAGCTAACTCAGAGATATCAAGAGACGGTGAACGAGGCCAGTTTTATTTCAAATTTTCAAAAGACAACAGTTATGATATAGAAATTGGTGCAACAAAAGAAAAATATGACATTTTTAGCGGACTAGGTACTGCCACAACAGATGGTTATACTCATATACAAAACATATATTTACATGCAACTAAATATTTTGATAATGATTTAAACATACAACTCACTGCATCTCAAGAGAATTTAGATTTATATGACAAAGACAGTATCGGGTTTACGCTTCCTGATGGCACTCTAACGAATAAACTTCAAAGCAGTATAGCAACAGAAGTATATAGTGCCATCATAGAAAAAAGATTCATAAATGGTGCTAATGACTTATTTCTAGGGGCACAATTTAAACATCAAATATTTAAGATTGACGAGTACAAAAGCAATGGAACAGATATGTCCATGACCTGGGGACCGACAGATTTAAACATATATATGGCATTTTTTGAAAATCTTTACAATGTAAATGAACATCATCTTATTTCACTTAGTGCCAAAATTGACCATTATAAAAACAGCTTTGATAAATCATCAACTGAGCATATACTAAGAGCCGGTTATGTCGCACTTCTTGATGAAAAATTAAAATTTAAACTTTTTGCCATTCAAAGTTACTCATACCCAACATTCTTACAAACAACATATTCTCCAAACTATAAGGTTAACCCTGATCTAGAAAGTTCACAAAGCCTGTCATTGACAGGTGAAATAATTTACAGTGCAGAAAAAACAACTTTTACATTTCTTGCTGGCAATATAAAAAGTAAAAATGCAATAGTTTTTAATATGGCACAAAATAAATATTTAAATAATGATGCAAAAAATAGTTTTAGCATAGCCTATGCAAAAGCAGAGCATGTATTTGATATTAATAACAAGCTGAGCATAGATTATTTTCAATTATTCAAAGAAAACTATTTTAGTCCCAACAGCGGTGCTTCAATCCAGCTTTTTAATACATATGGAAAATTTGATTTCTATAATGAGCTATTATACAGATCAAAATATACTTCGATGGACGGTTTTAATATGCCCGAGGGATACAACTACTCGCTAGGAGTAATATACAAAATAAACAAGCAAACAGAATTAAAATTAAAAGCAGAGAATATTTTTGACAAATCTTCCGAAGTTCCTTTAAGCGGCATTGATGTCCCTGCTACGGAAAGGCGAGCATTATTAACTATGGAGTATACGTTTTAATGAGACTACTGGCAACTCTTATTTTTTCTGTACTTGTTTTATTTGCTGATAATAAAACAAATTATTTAAAAGCACAAATATTAGAAAAGGTATTTTCCAATATTTCTATCAATAATGAGTTAATTGTATGGTCAAATAACAGTGAATTGTTATCTGAATTTAAAAAAAATGCTCATCTCGATACTGCTGTTAACTGTGAAAATGCAACTTTACTTATAGTGGAAAATAAAGACAAACTAAATGATATCTGCAAAGAAAAAACTATGTTTGTATTAAACTATAATCTTTTGAATGACTTTCCTAAAAGCTTTGGCGCTCTTTTTTGGAAAAAAGGCAGACCAAATATTGTAATTATCGAGCCAAGAACGAAAGCTCAATCTATTAAAATTTCAAAAAACTTAGAAGAATATTTAGAGGAAGCTATATGGTAAAGAAAAAAGAGCTTTTTCTATTTTTACTTCTATTTTTACTTGGTTTGTTTTTTATTTATGTATATGGTGAAATAAAAAAAGCCAAGGAAGATGTTTTTGAAAGGATTGAAAATAATCAGATAGAACAGATTTCATATGTTCTAAAAAATATAGAAAAAGATATACTCGGGTCTTCTGATATAAAAAACTCTGAAAATCTACGCTCTTTATTTAGTGATAAGATCGCAAGAGAAAAGTATGAGCATATAATCTCTTTGATGCTTACTTCAAATGTTAAATATGCATATATTTTATATAAAGACGACAAAGATAGATTTAGATTTTTGCTTGATGCTTCAGAAACTGACAAAGCGAGTTTTTATCAAAAATTTGATGTCAGCAGCAGTGAATACACTGCTGTTTACAGAACAAAAAAACCTCAAGTCATAAAACAACATGATATTGAAAATCTCTATCTGACATATCTATATCCTATTATCAGCAATAATGCAGTTATTGGAATATTCAGCATTGATGTTACAACCAATATTCAAAAAATTATTTTAGAATCAATCAAACCCTTGGAAACATTTTTTGTTATTTTAATTATTTTTGTACTTTTATTAATGATTATGACAATTATGCAGCTGTTTCATTACTTTATCACTAGAAAAAGAATATTTACAGATTCACTTACAAAAACATTTAATAGAAATTATCTTGAGGAGATGTCATCGATTCTCAACCTGCAGCAATACAGCATTGCGATGCTTGATTTGGATAGATTTAAAGCTATAAATGACATATATGGACATAAAACGGGTGATTATGTTCTGGCTCAGGCAAGTAAGATATTTAAAAGCTCAATCAGAGCAAGCGACATACTTATAAGATATGGCGGAGAGGAATTTCTACTCTTAATCCATAAGAGATGTGAAAGCGAATCTGCTATAGATATTTGTGAACGAATAAAGAACAATATAGCTAATGAATTCTTTTTATATGATAGCCATGAGATTAAAGTGCAGGTATCAATTGGTTTACATCAACACCCTGCTTTAGAAAAGAATCTGCAAGAAGCAATAAAAATAGCTGATAAAATGCTGTATATCGCCAAGAAAAATGGAAGAAACAGAGTTGCTTGTTATGAT
>CALCGG010000068.1 GCA_937900945.1 uncultured Sulfurimonas sp.
ACCGGGGTGAAGCAAATCTCTATCCCATCTTCTGTGCATGGTAATGATGATGAAAAGATTATATCACTTTTTAAGCAAGGTGTTTCACTGGATACTATTTCAAAAGAGCTTCATATCTCAAAACCTGAAGTTGAATTTGTTTTAAAAATCAACAAAATTAAATAGGCTATCCTTAAACATGGCAGATAGAAAACTTTTTACCTTAGTATCGATATTGATTGCCATTAGCGTAGTGCTAGCGTACTCTTTATCCGCCTATGTAACAATACTTTTTGGATTGAATGAATTTCATTTTGCTATCAGACAAGCTATATTTGCTCTTATAAGTATAACAATTATGTGGAGTCTTTCTCAGCTTGATCCGGATAAATGGTTAAAGCCAGTTGGATTTACACTGTTTATAGGCTCTGCTTTATTAATGATAGCTATGCCGTTTTTACCAGAGTTTTTAGTCTCCGCGGTTGGTGGAGCAAAAAGATGGATTAAATTTTTTGGATTTTCTTTAGCACCTGTAGAATTTTTTAAAGTAGGATTTGTCTATTTTTTAGCCTGGAGTTTTTCACGAAAGCTAGGACATCATGACGGCATGGGGATAAAACAGGAATTTATAAGGTTTGCTCCTTATGGAGTTGTTTTTATCGGTGCTATGTTCATAATTGCCTTTGTTCAAAATGATTTAGGACAGGTTGTAGTTCTTGGGATGACACTTCTTTTTATGCTTATATTTGCTGGAAGCAGTTTTAGATTTTTCTTTAGTATACTTTTTGGTGCACTTATCTTTTTTATCTTTTTTATCTTTACCGCAGATCATAGAATTACACGCATAAAATCCTGGTGGGCACTGGCACAAAACAGTGTTTTAGAGCTTTTTCCTACTGCTATTGCCGAAAAGCTGCGAGTGCCTACAGAAGTCGAGCCTTACCAGATAGGAAATTCACTCAATGCTATTCATAACGGCGGCATATTGGGCACGGGAATGGGGAATGGAACTTTTAAATTAGGTTTTTTAAGTGAGGTTCATACAGACTTTGTTTTGGCTGGCATCGCAGAAGAATTTGGTTTTATTGGTGTTTTATCTGTCGTGATACTCTTTCTATGGATGCTGCAAAGAATCTTTAAAATTGCAAACCGCTCATCAGATATGACGATATATCTTTTTAGTTTAGGAATAGGGCTTATGCTCTCTTTTGCATTTTTGGTGAATGCTTACGGAATCAGCGGAATTACTCCGATAAAAGGTATCTCAGTGCCATTTTTAAGTTACGGCGGTTCTGCTATAATTGCCGCTTCTGTTGGCATTGGTATGATTTTAATGGCATCTAAAAAAGTTAAAATACTTTAATAAAGGGGATTGGCATTATATGAAATTATGTATAACGGGTGGTGGAACCGGTGGACATTTGATGATAGCTCAGGCTTTGGTAGAAGCGGCTGTCTCTGATGGACATGAGGCTATTTTTATAGGCTCAACTAGCGGTCAGGATAGAAAATATTTTGAGCAGCACAGTTTTTTTAGTCATGTGTATTTTCTTGAGACTACAGGCGTCGTAAATCAAAAAGGATTTGGAAAGTTCAAAGCCTTATGGAAAGTTTTAAAAGCTTTTTTTATCTCAAGAAAACTATTAAAGAAGCATAATATTCAAGCTACATATAGTGTTGGCGGATTTTCAGCTGCACCTGCATCTTTTGGAACTTTAAGCAGATTTATTCCACTTTTTATACATGAACAGAATGCTGTAGAAGGACGACTAAATTCACTGCTGAAGCCTTATGCAAAGAGATTCATTTCAGCCTATGATAAAAATTCACTTATCAAAGGCTATCCCGTCAAAGAAGTTTTTTTAAAAAATGCAAGAGTTAGAAGTGAACTTAAAACTATTATATTTTTAGGCGGTTCACATGGAGCAAAAGCAATAAATGATTTAGCTTTAAGTGTAGCTTTTAAACTTCAAAAAAGAGGCATTAAAATTATTCATCAGGCCGGCGAAAATGATTATGAAAGGGTGAAAAAAGAGTATGAGGATAAAGGTGTTGAAGTTGAATTGTATGCTTTTACGAAAGAGTTGGCTACAATAATTCCCCATGCTGACTTAGCTGTAAGCCGAGCTGGTGCAAGTACACTTTGGGAACTCACTTCAAACGGCTTGCCGGCTTTTTATATTCCATATCCGCATGCGGCAGGTGATCATCAGTTTTATAATGCAAAATTTATAGTTGATAATAACCTTGGCTGGTGTGAGAGAGAAAGTGAAAATTTGAAATCAAAACTAGTCGCCATTTTAAACGAAAATCTTCAACAAAAAAGCGAAGGGCTGCTCGAGTACGTAAGTAAAGATGTAGCTTCTAGAATGATCAAAGATGTATATGAGAGCATTAAATGATACATGAGTTAGCTCAAGGTTTAGTTGATTTGATTTTTGACTGGGGGTATTTAGGAATATTTTTGCTCATGAGCATAGAGAGTTCGTTTATTCCTTTTCCAAGCGAAATCGTGCTTATTCCTGCAGGCTATCTGGCATCGCAAGGGCAGATGAGTATAACCTTCATTATGGGTAGTGCCTTGGCCGGTTCATTGGTAGGTGCCTTTATAAATTACTATTTAGCATTAACACTTGGAAGAAAAATACTTAAAAAATACGGAAAATATTTTTTCATTAAAGAGAGTGCTTTGGAAAAAATGGACAATTATTTTGAGCGTCATGGACATATTTCCACTTTTATAGGCAGGCTGATTCCAGGTATCCGTCAGCTTATATCTATTCCGGCCGGTCTTGCCCAGATGAATTTAGCAATTTTTGCTACATTTACCGCTTTGGGTGCCGGACTCTGGGCTTTAGTGCTAACTCTGCTTGGTTACTATATAGGTGAAAACCAAGGCTTAATAAATGAGTACTTAAAAGAGGTTACAATTGTTGTTTTAGTATTGTTAGTTTTACTTGCTTCATGGTATGCTTACTATCAAAAAAATAAAAAAATAAAGGTTCAAGATGAGTAATATGGAATATATGTTTCATCAAGGTTTTTTAGGCACAAGAGCACCATTTTTTATGGATATGGTAACTTTAATAGTTGCACTTTTACCCTTGCTGGTAGCTGTTGCTATATATTTTGCCAAGAAAAAAAGTTATAAACTACATTCCTTTATGCAGATATTTATCTATGCTTTTTCTGTTATAGTTCTTAGTTATTTTGAATATGGAGTTCGATTGGGTGGCGGTTTTAAATATTTTATTGAGGGCACTCACTTATCACATGAATATGTTTTTGTTGTATTAATGTTTCATATAGCGATATCTGTTATAACTTTATTTATTTGGTCAACTCAACTTTTCATGGCAAAAAAATTATTGGCCGCAAAGGCTCATAAAAAATTAGGATTATTTACCTTCGCTGGTGTTGTCATGACCTCATTAACCGGCATATGGGTTTATATGCTTTTATTCATATACTAAAGTAAAAAGGAAAAATATGTTAGAAATAGGAACAATGGCACCGGAATTTTGTTTGCCAAATCAGGATGATATTGAGATATGCTCAAGAGATTTAAAAGGGAAATGGATGGTTTTATA
>CALCGG010000069.1 GCA_937900945.1 uncultured Sulfurimonas sp.
AATGATAAAAGTAGGAATTATAGGCGTTGGAACAGTAGGAACAAGCGTAGCTCAAATCTTAAAAGACAATGCTGATGTGATTTCTGCTCGTGCCGGAATTGATATAGTAGTAAAGCTTGGTGTTGTAAAAAATTTAAACAAAGACAGAGGTTTAGATATTGCTTTGTCAAATAATATCGATGATGTTTTGGATGATCCGGAGATAGATATAGTTGTAGAACTTATGGGCGGAGTTGAAGATGCCTTTGAAGTTGTAAAAAAAGCACTCAAAAATGGTAAAGCGGTAGTAACTGCGAATAAAGCACTTTTAGCTTATCATCGTTACGAGCTTGCAGAATTGGCAAAAGATATCGCATTTGAATATGAAGCAAGTGTTGCCGGCGGTATCCCAATCATAAATGCTCTTCGTGATGGACTTTCAGCGAATCATATTGAGTCAATCATGGGAATCATGAACGGCACATGTAATTACATGCTGACTAAAATGACAAATGAGGGTGTAGCTTACGATGCAATCCTTAAAGAGGCTCAGGAGCTAGGTTATGCAGAAGCTGACCCAACCTTTGATGTTGGCGGATATGATGCTGCTCATAAGCTTCTTATTTTGGCCAGTATCGCTTATGGAATAGATGCAAAGCCTGAAGACATTTTGATTGAAGGGATACAAAATATTTCTCAAGATGATATAACTTTTGCAAAAGAGTTCGGCTATGCAATTAAGCTTTTAGGAATCGCCAAAAAAGATAAAAATGAGGTAGAACTTCGTGTTCATCCTTGTTTAATCTCCAAAGATGAGATGATAGCAAAAATAGACGGTGTCATGAACGGAATCAGTGTTGTTGGTGATAAAGTTGGTGAAACACTTTATTACGGACCAGGTGCGGGTGGAAATGCAACTGCAAGTGCAGTGGTGGCAAATATCATAGATATTGCAAGAAGCGGCAAAAGTACTCCTATGCTTGGATTTGATAAAGCGATGGCAGGCAAAAAGCTGACATTAAAAGCAACCGGAGATATAGAATCAAAATATTATCTTCGTATCAATGTATCTGACCGTACAGGAGTTTTAGCTAAAATTACTAAAATTTTTGAAGATAATAACATCTCAGTTGAAACTATGCTGCAACGACCGGCTCACAAAGGTTCGGCAAATTTACTTGTATCCACGCATGAATCTTATGAGAGAGATATTCAAAATATGATGAAAGAGATCGCCGCACTTGATTTTGTGAACTCTACTCCTGTCATGATTAGGATAGTGTAAGTATAACGGGTGAGAATATTAATAACTGGTGCTAGCAGTGGAATAGGCGAGGAGTTGGCACGAGCTTACGCCAAAACCGATAATGAACTTATTTTGCTGGCTCGTAGAGAAACGCGTCTGAAGAATCTTGCAGATGAGTTACTCCCACATGTAAAGAGTGTTGAAATAGTTGTCGTTGATGTTACACAATTTGATACCCTTCAAGAAAAAATAAAACGTATTGGCGCAGTTGACATGGTGATACTCAATGCCGGTATCTCCATTGGTCACTCTGGGGAAATAACTCCTTTTAAAGATTTTAAAAATCTTTATGATGTGAACTTGCTCGCAAATCATGCAATTTTAGAAATACTTCTTCCTCATTTTAAAGCCCAAAAAAGTGGAAAAATAGTTTTCATATCCTCACTCGCTTCACTTATCTCCATGCCAAGTTCCAAAGCATACAGTTCATCAAAAAGAGCTTTAAATGCTTACGCTGAGGGGATTAGATACAAATATAAAAAAGATGGGATAAAAGTTATAAATATACTGCCTGGATTTATAAAAAGTGAACTTACAGATAAAAACAGTTTTCACATGCCTTTTCTTTTAAGCACAAAAAACGGAGCAAAAAAGATTTATAAGGCAATCGAGAAAGAAAAGCGATTTTATGCTTTTCCACTTAGGTTTTATTTAATCATTTCATTTTTAAACTTACTTCCGCAATTTTTAAGAGATAAGATTGTAAACTCCATTAATTAAATTTGGGAAGTTCTTCTAATGGAAAATATTAAGATTATAGATAGCGTTTGTACTTACTGTGGAACGGGTTGTGATATTGCAGCCAATGTAAATATAGAAACAAACAAGATTGAGAGTATATTCGCTCATCCGGATGGAGTTGTTTCTCAAGGAAAGCTTTGTATCAAGGGGAAGTACGGTTTTGACTTTGTTGATTCAGAGGATAGATTGAGAATCCCAAGAATCAGAAAAAGTTTTTTAGAAAAAAATCCCCAAATAAAAGAAATCATTGCTTCCACTTTAGTGGATTTAGATGAAACCTGGTATGAAACTACACTCGATTCTGCAACAACCGCAGGAGCTATGAAACTAAAAGATATTCAAGCAAAATATGGCAGAAAAAGTGTCTGTTCACTTGGTGGAGCTAGAACGTCTTGCGAGAGTTCATATCTTTTTCAAAAATTCACCAGACACACTTTAAACTCTCCACATGTAGATAACTGCGCCAGAGTTTGTCACTCTCCATCTCTTAAGGGAATGAGAATGACAATCGGTGAAGGCGCTGCAACTAACCCTTACAATGACATATATAACTGTGAATTTATGATAGTTATAGGCTCAAACACAACTGAAGCGCATCCTATTATTTCAAATAGAATCCTTGATGTGGCACGTGAGCACAATAATTTAGCTGTTTTTGATGTTCGCGAAATTCAACTTCATAGATTTGCAAAGTACAAGGCTATTATGCCTCATGAAGCAAATTTGCTGGTTTTAAATATGCTCGCCTATGTCATTATTGATGAAGAACTTTATGATGAGAGTTTTATCGCCGATAGAACTAAGGGTTTTGCTGAGTTTAAAGAGAGCATTGTAAATGACCCTTATGCAAATCCGGACTATTTTGAAACCATAGAAGGTTATGAATACTTGTCTAAAATGATAAGAAAAGTTGCTCGCGAATATGCGCTTAAAAAGTCGATGATATTTTGGGGACTTGGAATTACTGAGCATATAGATGGCTCATATGCGGTAATGGCGATAACCCACTTGGCTCTTATGACAGGAAATATCGGCAAACCGGGAGCAGGATTGATGCCTCTTCGTGGACAAAATAATGTTCAGGGAACTTGCGACATGGGGATGCTTCCTTATTTTGCTCCTGATTATCAAGAGCCAAAAGAGGTAGGGTTGATGACCCCACAACTCGTAGATGCCATGCTTGAAGATGAGATAAAAGCTGTGATTAATATTGGTGAAGATATTACTCACATCCATCCAAATCTCAACAAAATAGACAGAGCATTTGAGAAATTAGAACTTATTTTTGTACAAGAACTGTTTATGACAGATGTAGCAAATCGTGCAGATATTGTAGTGGGTGTCAAATCTGCTTATGAAAAAACAGGTGTTTATGTAAATGCTATGCGCCGTTTGCATCTCTCACAGCCGCTTGTAAAATCAGACTTGCCGGATGACTGGGAAGTGCTTCAAATCTTAGACAATAAAATGGGCGGGACCTCAAACTATAAAAACTCAAATGATGTTTGGGATGAAGTGAGAGAAGTGGCTTACCGTCGTTTTAGCGGAGCTTCATATGTAAGACTTGAAAGACATAGAAAGCGCGGTTTACAGTGGCCAGTTCACACGGAAGACACTCCTATTCTTCACCAGTTGGACTTTAGAACAGATGACGGGCTTGGAGAATTTCACTACCATCAGTACAAGCTACGCGGTATGATAGAAGAGATAATTGATAAAAAATTAACGGGTTATCATCTAACTACCGGCAGAACAATTTCTCATTACAATAATTCAGCGCAAACTTCTCGAAGTGAAAAATTGAATAAGCGTTATGATGAAGATGTTTTGCTTGTGTATGAAGGGGATGCAACAGATTTTACGAGCGAGCAAGTAATCTTAAAAACTGAGTTTGGGCAAACGAATCCTCTGACTATCAAGTTTACAGACAAAGTACAGCCAAAAACGCTTTTTTCGACTTTCCACCATGCTAAGTCCAAAATAAACAACCTCTTTGGAGACAGAAGTGATGAGCTGATTTTAACAGCTGCTTTTAAATCCATAAAAGTAGAAGTGATAAACTGCTAGCATGAGCAGAGCCAAAGGAAATCTAGCAGAAGATAAAGCCTGCGGATTTCTTTATGAAAATGGTTTTAGCGTCATTGAGCGGAATTTTTACAGTCGTTTTGGAGAGATAGATATCATAGCGCTAAAAGATGAAGTTCTTCATTTTATCGAAGTAAAAAGTGGACTTGATTATGAGTCTGCAATTCAAAATATAACACCAAAAAAGCTCTCTCGCCTCATAAAAACAGGTGATGTTTATCTCAAAAAAAATGGCTTAAACGTGGACTACATGTACGACGCTGTAGTTGTAACGCCAAAGCAGACATGGCATCTAGAAAATATAACACTCTAAAAGCACTTAAAGAACTTGGCTTTAAGCGTAAGTATCTAACGTACCTGCTTCTACCGCAGGTTTTACCTCTTGAGTCTGTGTAGCCTGAAAACTTTCTGCACTTTTTGATGAGTCATTTGTGACTGCTATTATTTCAGCACTGGAATCTTTCTGAGTACTTTGTCCTTGCGTACTACTCGTATCAGCTCTTCCCACTTGAACAGGGCTAGGATAAGGCGACTGAAATATATAACTGGTTACATTCATAACATCCTCCTTTTCACTTTGTAATATAATAACATAAAGATTTTAATTAAAAAATAAAGTAATTTTAAAATGCTATAATTTATGAAATTTATTTTTGGAGAATTTTAATGCAGGCGAAGATATTTTTTGGCTCTACAGAGGCAGTAAAAGAAAATTTTAGTGAGAGAAAAAGCCCATTTAACGGTGAAGTTGTTTCTCAGGCTCCTACATGTAACGCAGATGATGCAAAAAAAGCACTGAAAATTGCGCAGGGAGCTTTAAAAAATGCTAAATCTTCAACGCTTTCGCAAAGATGTAACTGGCTTTTAGATGTAGCAAAAAAGCTAAAAGAAAACAAAGAGGATATTGCAAAAACTATTACTGATGAAGTCGGAAAACCTATAACATTTGCAAGAATCGAAGTTGAGAGATGTATAGAAACCGTAACCTTATCCGCAGAGACTATGAGAACTATGCATGGAGAGACCATAAATACGGATGCCATGTCTAGTGGTAAAAAGAGTATTGCTTATTTTTCCCGTGTGCCGGCTGGCGTTGTCGTAGCAATCACCCCTTTTAACTTTCCTTTAAATCTTATAGCGCATAAGCTGGCGCCTGCACTTGTGGCAGGAAATGCCGTGGTGTTAAAACCTACTCCGGAAGCTCCTCTGACTGCGTATAAATTTGCAAAGCTTTTTATTGAGAGTTCTTATGCTATCAAAGATGCTTTGAGTGTAGTTTATGGGGATGCTGAGGTCGGTAATGCTCTCATAACAAGTGATATTCCTAGAGTAATCAGTTTTACAGGGAGTGTGCCTGTTGGAAATATCATCACTAAAAATGCCGGTATAAAAAAAGTGAGTTTAGAACTTGGCGGAAATGCGGCTACTTTTATAGATAAAAGTGCAGACTTGGATTTAGCTGCCAACAGATGTGCTTTAGGTGCTTTTGTGAACTCAGGTCAAGTATGTATCTCGCTTCAGCGTATCTATGTTGATAGTGAGATTTATGATGAATTTGCACAAAAAATGGCTGAAGAAACTAAAAAGCTGATTGTCGGTTCCCCTTATGATGATGATACTTTTATGGGTCCGCTCATTGATGATGAAGCGGCGATTCGTGCTATGGGCTGGGTTGAGAGTGCCATAGAAGAGGGGGCAACGCCACTTCTTCCTCCGCACCGCGAGGGTAGAATGTTTCATCCATGCGTGATGGCAAATGTGACGGATGACATGGCGATAGTCTGTGAGGAGGTTTTTGCTCCAATAGTCTCGCTTGTAAAAGTTGACGGCTTTGATGAAGCATTTCCAAAAATGAACAATTCTCCATATGGGCTTCAATTTTCAGTTTTTACAAATGATTTAAAGCTAGCTCAGCGTGCAATTGATGAGCTTGATGCAGGAGGCATAGTAATCAACGACATGCCGACTCTTCGTTTTGATATTCAGCCGTATGGCGGGGTAAAACTCAGCGGTGTAGGAAGAGAAGGTCCTAGATTTGCCATCGAAGAGATGACTGAAATAAAAAGTGTCGTGATTTGTTAGAATGTCTAGTAAAAAGGTCATCATCTCTGCTTGTATACTTGGTGAATATTGCCGTTATGATGGCAAAACGAAAAAAGTAAATGAAGTTATAGAAGCTTTTAAAGAGTATGAAATTATTCCATTTTGTCCAGAGGCACCACTTTTTGGAACTCCTCGTCAAAGAATAAATGTAGTACAGATGAATGGCAAAAATAGAATCATAACTGACGAAACAAACGAAGATGTGACACAAAAGCTTGAAGATGAGATAAATGCATTTATAAAGCAGTTTTCACATGTAGACAAAATAGTTTTAAAGTCAAAAAGCCCAAGTTGCGGCTTGGGGACAACGCCAATTTTAAATGAAAATAAAGAACTGCTGACATGCGGAAACGGAATAGCCGCTGATATTTTTTTAAAATATTATAAAAATGCCAATATTATGGATGAAATGCAGATAGGCACTATAAACTAAAAATTTAAATCTATAATACCCATTAAATAAGTTTAGAGCTACTTTTAGATATAATCGCGCAATTTTATATGAGAGAAATAACTATGGATATTAGAGAAGAATATTTAAGATTTTTTGAATCAAAACAACATGACAGAGTTGCTAGTACGCCTTTAGTGCCAGATGATGCAACACTTCTTTTTAACAATGCCGGAATGGTGCCTTTTAAGTCTATCTTTACAGGAGAGATTCCAGCCCCGGAGAATCCTAGAGCAACTTCATGTCAGACTTGCATCAGGGCAGGCGGCAAGCATAACGACTTGGAAAATGTAGGTCATACTGCTAGACACCACACCTTTTTTGAGATGCTTGGAAACTTTAGCTTTGGAAATTATTTTAAAGAAGAAGCTATTGATTATGCTTGGGAATTTATCACTGAAGTTTTGAAATTTCCTGTTGAAAAGCTTTGGGTTACAGTGCATGAGAGCGATGATGAGGCTGAACTCCTTTGGCAAAAGCATGTAAGCAAAGAAAGAATCATGAGGCTCGGTGATGCTGATAACTTCTGGCAAATGGGCGATACCGGACCATGCGGACCATGTAGTGAAATCTTTTTTGATCAGGGTGCAGAGGCTTTTAGCGGCCCTGAGGATCATATGGGCGGAGAGGGTGACAGATTTTTAGAGATTTGGAACCTTGTATTTATGCAGTATGAAAGAAGCGCTGATGGAACCATGACAGAACTTCCAAAACCTTCGATTGACACGGGCATGGGCTTAGAACGTGTTGTGGCGATTAGTGAAGGTGTGACAAGCAATTATGATTCATCCCTTTTTATGCCAATCATCAGACATGTAGAAAAGCTTATCGGTATTAAATATGTTTATGCTGAGGGTGCTTCATTTCGCGTTATAGCTGACCATATTCGTACAGCACTTTTCCTCTTAGCGCAAGGTACAAACTTCTCAAATGAGGGACGTGGTTATGTTCTTCGCAGAATTCTTCGCCGTGCTGTCCGTCATGGTTACCTGCTTGGATTTCGTGAGCCTTTCATGCATAAACTTGTAGATGATGTTGTGGCTATCATGAGCAAAGAGTATGACTATTTGGCGCAAAAAGCTGAGATAGTAAAAGAACAGATTGAGCTCGAAGAGGCAAGGTTTTTTAAGACTATCGAGTCTGGAATCGAGCTTTTTAATGCTGAACTTGAAAATTCAAAAGACAAGGTGAATGGCGAAGCCAGAGAAGGTGCCCTGGGGTATATTTTTTCAGGAGAAGTTGCTTTTAAACTTTATGATACTTTTGGTTTCCCACTTGACTTGACCGAAGATATGCTTAAAGAGAAGCATTTAGCTCTTGATAGTGAGAAATTTGAAGAGTTGATGCTAGAACAAAGAACACGTGCAAAAGCTGCCTGGAAAGGAAGCGGAGACGATGCAGTTCATGGAGACTTTAAGCAATTGTTGGAGAGGTTTGGCGAAAACAGTTTCATCGGTTATGAGCATACGGAGCATTCTGTTGAAGTTCTTGCACTTTTGGATGAGTCTTATCAGAATGTTGAAAAGCTCGCTGAAGGTAAAAAAGGGTGGGTTCTTTTGGATATTACACCTTTTTATGCTGAGAGCGGCGGACAAACCGGAGACACAGGTGAGCTGGAATTTTTAGCAAAAGTTACTGACACTAAAAAATTCTTTGGCTTAAATATGTCACAACTTGTTGTAACAAAAGAGATAAAGGTTGGGGATGTTGTTGAGGCGATTGTAGATATTTCAAGAAATGAGATTACAAAACACCACTCGGCTACCCACCTTTTACATGCAGTATTATTTGACGTTTTGGGTGACCATATCTCTCAAGCCGGTTCATTGGTTGAAGCAAATCGTTTAAGATTTGACTTTTCACACCCTAAAGGTGTTGAACCGTCTGAACTTACAGAGATTGAGCAAAAAGTGAACTATGAAATTTTAAGAGCTATTCCTCAAAAAACTGAGGTGATGAGCATAGAAGACGCGAAAAAATCCGGTGCAAAAGCTCAGTTTGGCGAGAAGTACGGCGATGAAGTAAGGGTTGTCAGATTTGCTGATTCTTCCATAGAATTCTGCGGCGGCGTACATGTAAACAACACTGCAAATATCGGTTCGTTTATCATCACAAAAGAGAGCGGTGTGAGTGCCGGAGTCCGCCGTATAGAAGCTGTTTGCGGGCATGCTGCGTATGAGCACTTTTGTGGACAGAGAACGCTGATAAAAGAGGTAGAGAAAGAGGTTAAAAACTTAGATGTAATTGCCGGAATCTCGAGACTTAAATCAACTATTAAAGAGTTGAAATCTGAACTTACAGATGCTCAAAACTCTGCAAAAGTTGAAATAAAAGCGGACAATATCAACGGTGTTCCTGTTGTAATCGAAGAACTGGTTTCAGGTGACATCAAAGAAAAAATTGATGAGTTGAAAAATGAAAACGATGCTCTTTGTGTCATGCTTTTTCAGGTAAAAGGCGATAAAGTCCTTATAGCTGCAGGTGTAAAAAATGCAAAAGCAAAAGCCGGAGACTGGATTAAAAATATTGCTCCGATTTTAGGCGGTGGCGGTGGCGGTCGTCCAGACTTTGCCCAAGCAGGCGGGAAAGATGTTACAAAACTCTCCGAAGCTAAAGAAGAAGCGTTAAAATATATAACTGAGGTACTTGGCTGATGAGCGAATTTTTCACTGAATATAAGACTATCATAGTCTTTTTGCATGTCATCAGCGCAGTTGTCTGGGTCGGTGGTATGATTGCTATGAAATTTGCCGCACATGCTTCATTTATGGAAGTAGAATCCCCTCAAAAAAGGTTGCAAAGAGTTGCTCATGCACTTAAGAGACTTTTCTTTTTGGTTATCCCTTTTGTAATCATTTTACTTGTAACTGCAATTATTATGACAAAAGCTTATAGTCTTTCACAAAGTGAATATGCAATGTTGGCTTATGCAAAAGAGGGTATCTGGAGCGTCATGGCTATCAACCTTTTTATTATGATATTAAGAAGAAACAGAGCCGAAAAACTTATAGATAAAGGTGACATGGTCGGTGCTAAATTTTCTTTGGAACTGATAGGAAAATATATGGTGCCTGTAAATATCATCCTTGGAGTCAGTGCTATCTTTATAGGTTCATACTTCTCCTCAAATCTATAAGTCCTTAGCCATAAATAACCCAAATTTCAGAAGCTTAAAAAGAGGGCTAATGTTAGGCGGAAGTGCGCAGGAGCTACTAG
>CALCGG010000070.1 GCA_937900945.1 uncultured Sulfurimonas sp.
TAAAGCAGATCCATCAGTCAAACCAAATGTTGCTAGCGTAGTTACATCTCCTTGAATAGCAATATTCTCTGTTGCACACCATTATAAAACTACATTAGTCCTAGGTGCAGCTGAAGTTTCATATCTACCTCTTTTTGTTCTTCTTTATTGAGGAAAGTCAGCTTTTTATCTAAATATATTCTGCTCAAATCGAGTGTGCAAAGTTCATTGATGCATATCTCACTTATAGCTTCAAGCTGATCCCTTTTTTCGATGCTTACTCTTAGATTTCCACCGCTGATAAAAGTCGTGAGGGGGATAACGCTCACACCTTTAAAATCGACTTTGTCAATATTTCTATTTGCAACATCGTTTTGGACGACAAGAGCTGGTCTTACTTTGCCAAACTCACTGTTATATTTTTTACCAAAATTTACCAGATAAATTTCGCCGCGCTTTATCATTGGAAATCCTCTGCAACTTCCTCAATCTCCAAGAATTCATCCTGAGCCCGCTTCGATAAGGCATCTTTATTTTGTATCAGATACAGTGCATCTTCTACAGAATCTCTGATCTGTTCATATAATTCATAAGGAAATACAACACTTTTGATGACATGCTTCTTTGCATCTTCAACAAATGTAATATCCTTGGGCTGCGTAATGTATGAAGGCGTTTTAATAATATCTCTAGAAGCTATAGTAATCATAATATTATCCTTTTAAATATATACATATTGTACTATTATTATATACTGATGTCAAATATATAAAAAGATAAAAAAAAGCCAAAGACCGAGTGGTCTTTGGCTTGAGAACAAAGTTTAAAGATTGATTACTATTGTAATAATCTTAAAACGTTTTGTTGAACAGCGTTTGCTTGAGACATTGCATATGAGCCAGACTGAGCAAGGATGTTCAGTTTAGCAAAGTTTGCGCTCTCTGCAGCGAAGTCAACGTCACGGATTTGTGATTCTGCAGCAGTTACGTTTACCTGAGTAACAGAGATGTTACGGATAGTAGACTC
>CALCGG010000071.1 GCA_937900945.1 uncultured Sulfurimonas sp.
TTTCAATAATGAAAAGGCGGTAATGATTTTTTCAACTGGAACAGATAATTTTTTGAGTTTTTCTTCCCTGCTCTATGGAGCAAGAAAATCAATTTTTGGTTAATTCTTTTTCAATAATTAGTTTCATTTTAGGCAATTTCTCACGAATAATTAGTTCTATAATTGCCAAGTTTATCCCTTCATAATCGTGAGCAATGTAATTTCTTACATCATAACTACCTTTCAAATCATTTTTGTCGAACTTGCTTAATGTATCAAATTCTGCATCTTTAGCGAGTTTATCAAACTGTTCTGCAATAGAAGTTAAGTGCATCAATATCGATGCTCGTGAGTTTTCTTCATCCTCTAAAGCTCTTGTTATAGAGCCATTTTTAGCACATATATTTTGAATGAAATTTATTTTTTTCTGAATTAACTTTAACCTGTTTTGAATGTTAGACATAAAGTGCCTCACTTAAAATAGTTTTTTTTATATCAGTTGCGCTGTCTAGATCAAAAATATCAATTTTTTTATGAAACTTTTGAGTTATTGATTTTTTAATATTTTCAAGAAGATTAAAATAGTCCCACACATCGTGTGTCTGAAGGTAGTCGCTTTTTAGTTTTATTGCCACATCTATATCGCTGTTTTCTGTAGCAGTATCTTTTGAAAAACTGCCAAAAAGAGCCAACTTTTCAACACCATCTTTTTGTATTTCAGGTTTTATGCTTTGTAAATAATCTAAGATTTCATCTTTTTGTAAAATCATTATGAATCTCCAAAATTTCTACTTCTTTAAAAAAGTAGAAATTTTCTCAGCTACGCCATATTTTGTTGATTCTTGCAGTATGATTTGAGCGGCTTTGTTGTTGTCGGTGTTAAAGATAATCGGTCCTATGAAATTTACAACTGAATTTTCTATCGGGTTTTGGATGAGAACAATATTTAAGATGAGTATGTTTGAATTTTCATCTATGGCAAGTAAATTTTTGGTCCTTTCCGGAACTTCAAAATCATATTCTCTCAGCACAAAAGGATTCACAAGTGTAAAAGATATGTGTTCTTCACCGACTGCTTTCATTTTCATAAAAATATCATCTATTTTATGGAGTTCTACTTCCTTCATATTGTCAAAACCCAGAATAGGAACAGCTAAATCAAATTTCATAAAAATCCTTCACTATTTATTGGCACTACAGGCGCAATTTCTTAAATTATAACACTTAAAGCATAAATTGTACCCACTTTAAACACATATATAACTCTTTTTGATAGAATACTACTTACTTAAATTTGGGAAGTTATTATATGAAGTTAAAAACAAATTTTATACTGAGTGCTTTTGCAGCATTGATACTATTAAATGGATGTTCTAAGGATATAGAAGAGTATAATAAACCGGCTATTTACTGGTACACTAAAATGATTGAGTACATATCTGATGGTAATCTTGACAAGGCGGACAACTATTACAGTTCCCTTGAAGGCGAGCACATTGGTTCACCTCTTCTTCCTGAAGCCACTATGATTTTGGCGATTGCTCACATGCATAATGAAGAATATCTTTTGAGTGAACATTTTTTAAATGAGTATATAAACAGATATGCAAATCTAAATGAAAAAGAGTTTGCGGAGTTTTTAAAGATTAAAGCGAAGTATATGTCTTTGCCAAATCCAAGAAGAGACCAGTCTTTGATTCAAGAAGCAATAGTAGCAGCAGAAAAATTTAAACAGAATTATTCAAACTCTATGTACTATGCTGTTGTAGATACGATGGCTACAAGACTATATATCGCAGAAGCTGCCTTAAATGAAAATATCGCAAGTCTTTATGACAGGCTTGATAAACCAAAAGGCGCTGCATTTTACAGATCTATAAAACCGGAACCTTGGATAGATTGGAACGAGATAGAGATAGTCAATGCTGCTTGGTATCGCCAATGGTTTGAGGGTGATGGAACTGAGAGCTGGTACGGATTTATGATTCCGGATGCTAAAAGTGTTGTTTCAAGAAACAGTATTAAAGAGGAATATATTCCACCTGCTGCTAACACTTTAAGTTCAGAGCAAGAGTCTCAAATAGCGCAACTAAAACTTTTACTAGATAATGGTGCTTTAAATGAAGAAGAGTTTGAAAAATTAAAAAATGAAATATTAGGAAAGTAGAAATGAAATTAAGCAATTATGGTGAATTTCCTGCGGATATACCCGTTATAGCAGAAGATGAACTTTTTTTATACCCTTTTATGATTGCCCCGCTTTTTTTGAGTGACAAGCATAATATAGATGCTGTTGCTAAAGCCATACATGATAATTCCTTGGTGATTGTATGTTCAACGAAACCTACGCATGAAGGTGAAAGAGATTATGAAGCACTTTATGATGCCGGAGTAGTTGGTTCCATCATGAGAAAGGTAGAACTTCCGGATGGAAGAATCAAAGTGCTTTTTCAAGGACTTGCACGGGCAAAACTGCTCTATGAAGTAGAATCATCTCCTTTGGTAGCACATGTAGATGTCATTGAGCCTACAAATCTAGAATCTCTTAAAGTGGACGCGATATTGGAAGTTGTGAGAGAAAAAGTGAGAACACTTTCTTCGGTCAGCAACTATTTTCCACCTGATTTGCTGAGAACCATAGAAGAAAATCATGACTATAACCGCATTATAGATTTGATTTGCAGCACTGTGAAACTGAAAAAAGAACAGGCATATAAGCTTTTTGTTGAGGTAAATACTGAACAAAGATTTTTACACCTTATTGATTATCTTATTGACGAGATTGAAGCAAATAAACTTCAAAAAGAGATTCGCTCAAAAGTACATACTCACATAGAACAGATAAATAAAGAGTATTTCCTAAAAGAGCAGCTAAAGCAGATTCAAAAAGAGTTGGGTACTGATACGGCAAGAGATGAAGAGATAGAAGAATATCGTAAAAAATGTGAAGCAAAAAAAGACAAAATGGGTGAAGACGCTTATAAAGAGATAAGCAAGCAGATAGACAGGTTTTCACGCATGCATCCTGACTCGTCTGATTCTTCAATGACCCAAACTTACCTTGAATGGGCTTTAGAGATTCCCTTTGGTGATGAATCCAAAAAGGCTTTAAAAATAGCAGATGTTGAGCATCAGCTGGACGAAGACCATTTTTCTTTGGAAAAACCAAAAAAGCGTATAGTAGAATATTTTGCAGTAAAAGAGCTTTTGGAGCTGCGGGGTGTGAAACATGAAAAGAGTGCAGGGGCAATTCTTTGTTTTTGGGGACCTCCGGGTGTTGGTAAAACTTCACTGGCAAACTCAATAGCAACAGCACTCAAGCGCCCGCTTATTCGAATAGCACTTGGCGGACTTGAAGATGTAAACGAGTTAAGAGGGCACAGAAGAACTTATGTCGGTGCGATGCCGGGCCGAATCACTCAGGGCTTGATTGATGCCAAAAAGATGAATCCTGTAGTAGTTTTGGATGAGATAGATAAGGTGTCCCGTTCCCAAAGAGGTGATCCTACATCTGCATTATTAGAGATATTAGATCCCGAACAAAATAAAGAGTTTAGAGATTACTATCTTAATTTTAACATTGATCTTAGCAACGTTATCTTTATAGCAACTGCAAACGATGTTGGAAATATTCCGGCTCCGCTTCGTGATAGGATGGAATTTATAGGGGTGAGTTCTTACACGCCGCAAGAAAAATTTGAGATTGCCAAAAGATATCTGATTCCTCAAGAGCTCAAAAAACATGGGATTAAAAATTCGGAACTCAGTATCTCCAAACCGGCACTCATAGAGATTATCCATAGCTATACTCGCGAAGCGGGTGTAAGAAATCTCCGCCGTAGATTAGCTGACATGAGCAGAAAAGTTGCCAAACAAATACTTGAAAAACCGGATATGGCAAAAGTATCCGTAACTTTGAAAAATTTAAAAGAGTTTTTTGAGAAAAGTGTATTTGAGATTGAAAAAACAACTAAAATACCTGTTGTCGGTGTTGTAAATGGGCTTGCTTGGACTGCTGTCGGCGGAGATGTACTGAAAATAGAGAGTATCCGCATAAAAGGCAAAGGAAGTATGCAGCTCACAGGAAGTCTCGGCGAAGTTATGAAAGAATCGGCAAGGATTGCTATGAGTGTTGTGAAAACTTTGATTGACACAAAAAAGTTAAAAATCAGTAATGACAACATCCCAAAAACATTCAAAGAAGAAGAGGACAATGCAATAATTGATTCTAGCGAAGTTTATAAGCGCTATGATCTGCATATCCATGTTCCTGATGGCGCAACACCAAAAGACGGTCCAAGTGCCGGTATTGCAATGGTAAGCGTAATCGCATCTATTCTTAGTTCTAAAAAAATTCGTTCTGAGATTGCTATGACAGGAGAAGTTTCTTTGAGCGGCGATGTATTACCTATCGGAGGATTGAGAGAGAAGTTAATTGCAGCACACAAAGCTGGAATGACAAAGGTTCTGATTCCCGCAAAAAATTATGACAGAGATTTGGAAGATATTCCTAAAGAAGTAAGAGATTCTATGGAAATCATGGGCGTTACAAGAGTTGAAGAAGTTTTAAAGCAGATTCTTATCTAGTTACAGCTTTATGGCTAAGGACTTACATGTGAGTAAATTCACATGTAAAGATTTAAAGAATAACGGTGTTGATTTTTTTGATCAAATCATCATTTCGTATCGGCTTCATTAAAAATGCATTTGCACCATATTCCAAAGCTTCAGTTTTTTTTGTTTCATCCGTGGTGAGAACAATGATAGGCACTTGACGAAGATTATAGTCGGCCCGAACGACTTGAAGCATTTCCAAACCACCCATAACAGGCATAATAATATCTAAAAGAATTAAGTCTATATCATCCCTTGATTTTAGGATACCGATAGCATCTGAACCGTTTTTAGCTTCAAGTACCTCTTTTACGTGCCCACTTTTCATAAGAAAGGATTTTAGTAATTTTAAGTTAATTATATCATCGTCTACGGCTAGAACTATTAAATCTTTTTTCAACATCTTAATTCCTAAATAAATTTCTTAAATACAAGTTGCAATATATCTTTATTTACAACATTTTCAATGATTTCATCTACATAAGGCTTGTCTTCTAAAATCTTTTCCTTTTGTGAACTATTGATGAGTATCAGATGTGTTTTAAATCCAGTTGCTACGTTTGATTCTTTTATATCTTTAGAAAATTGCGATAACTCAAGCCCATTGAATTCATCATCTAATACAATCAACTTATAGGTAAACTCTTTTGTTAAATTTTTTAGCTCTTCTATGTTCGACGTAATTTCATAACTATATTCTAGTTCAGTCAAAATTTTTGCATACAGTTTTGATTCAAAAGCGCTTTGTTTAGCGAGAAGAATATCAGCCTTGTAGTTTTTACCGTCATTTTTACTTTCTGGCAAACTTGCAACTTCTTTTTTTATCGGAACAATTGGCTCACTTTTAGTGTCTGAGATAGCTGCTGACCCGCTGACAACAAAATCAGATAAAAAATTATTAAGCATAGATACGATTTCTGAACGAATAAGCGGTTTTGTAGTATATTCATCAAGCCCGGCTTCTAAAAACTTCGCTCTGTCACCTTTTAATGCATTAGCTGTGAGTGCGATGATCGGTACATGCGGCTTATTATAATCTTTTTCATAATCCAAAATTTCTTGGGTAGCTTCAATGCCATCGAGATAAGGCATCTGAATATCCATAAATATTAAGTCAAAATTTTCATCTTTTCTTTTTTGAAAAGCTTCTAGTCCATTGCTGGCAATTGATACTGTTAAGCCTATATCTTCGAGTGTTCTTTTGATGAGTTTTTGATTTATGACATTGTCTTCAGCAACAAGAATATTTGCGTTAAATTTCAGGTCTTTTTCTTCCACTTTCTTCTTAACTACTTTTTTTGTTTTTGTCATAGTTAATTTTTCAGTATAATAATTGCTCAATATTTGTTGGAGTTTTGAAATATTTAGCGGTTCATATAAAGTTTTGTATATGTTGAGAGTCATTGAATCTATTTTTTTCATAAAAGAAGATTTTGCTAAAAGAATTACTGGTTTAGGAAATTCCTCATATTTATGTAAAAGTTCTTCTGAAATGAATTCATAATCAGTGATTACTAAATCGTAATCTGAATATTTTTGAGAGATCTCAATTTCATCTAAATTTTTGAACATTTTATAGTTTACGCCAAAATAGTCTAGATATTCACGCAGATAACTCTCTTGTTTTTTAGTTTTATAAGGTGACTCCAGTATCAGTGCATTCAGCTTGGAAAAAATATTTTTTGAACTATTTACAGCTTCTTCAGCTTCTTCAAAATCAAGAGTAAAAAAGAAGGTTGTTCCCTTGCCCAGTTTACTGCGAAGATTGAGTTTACCGCCCATCAATTCTACAAATCTGCTAGATATTGTAAGTCCAAGTCCAGTACCGCCATATTTGCGTGTAATCGATATATCTGCTTGAGAAAAAGCATCAAATATTCTAGATTTTTGCTCACTTGTTATCCCGATACCGCTGTCTTGAATCTCAAATGATATACGGGTTGTCCCTTCAATACCGGAATCTATCTTTCTAATCTCAACATTAAGGGCACCTGCATTGCTTGTAAATTTTACGGCATTTGAGAGTAAGTTGATGATAACTTCTTTGATTTTGGTCGGATCACCTTTGAGAGGCCGTTCTAAGGCAGGATCAATAAAACATCCTAAATCTATATGTTTTTCACTTGCTCGTACCGCATAAACATCTACAGCACTTTCAAATTCTGTGATAGGATCAAATATAACGTCTTCAACTTCTATTTTATTGCTTTCAATTTTTGAGAGGTCAAGAATATTATTGATGATTTCAAGAAGGTTTTCAGAACTTTTTTCAATAATTTCAACAAATTCAAGCTGCTCTTCCCCTAGACCTGTATCTTTAAGAAGTTCAGTAAAGCCTACAATACCGTTTAACGGAGTGCGGATTTCGTGAGACATATTCGCAAGAAACATTGACTTTGCTTCACTCGCTTCTTGAGCAAAAGCTTTGTCTTCCCTTGTTTTTTTGATTATTTTTTCCAGTAAATTATAAGCATCGGCAGTACCTTCCGGTGTATGCAAATCCATCTCTTTGCCGCTGGAAAAATCTTTGTTATCTTCAGCAACTCTTGTTAATACATCTTCTAGTTTTGTAATATTGGTAGAAATCTCATTTGATAACAGGTATCCAAGAATTGCCAGAATAATTGAAATACCCCATATAACGAAAGTTAAGGTTAAAAATACTATATGACTTTCTTGAACATTCATATAGAAATCGTATATAAAGTAACTTGTCAATGAAAAAAGAATGAGTATGGGAAAAAGACTTATAAGCCTTAACCTGTTTTTTAATCCTATTTGCATTTACAAACCTTATATTTTTGAAATTCGTTTTAAAACTGTACTGATTTTATTGATAGCATCTTGAGCTATTTTTGTATCATCCGTACTCAGCAAAATATTTATATCTTCTATAATTTGCTTGATCCTCATGTTTTCACTCATCCCTTTTAGCTTATGAGCAATATCTTTCCACAGGGCTGGCTTATTATTTTTAATTGCGTCATCAATTGCATCTAATAAAGAAGTACCATCTGTCATATAGTCAGTAAATAGTTCATTATAAAAGTTATTATCAATACCAATATCTTTAGCCGCTGATATTTTATCGTACTCTGTATCATGCTTTGGAAGTTCAGGATGGGCTTCGTCACTATTAACCGTGGACTCTGCTTCTATATTTTCATCATTTTTTTGAGCTTCCTGTTTTTCATCTTCAAAGTTCATAAAAAGATTGTCGTCATAGTCATGATCTTCAAGATGTTTTTCTTCAGTTTGAGTAGGTTTAGAGTTTTCTGCTATGGAATCAGAAGATTGATTGATTGATAGTTTTGACATTATTTTATAGAATTTGTCTATATTCTTTTTAATTTCAAGTAGGTTATTTGAAGCATTTGCTATTGCTAAAACTTCAAACGCATCTTCTATACGTAGATTTGCAGCAACACCCTTTAATTTGTGGGCTAAACTTTTAGCATCATTTATATTTTCTTCATCCAAAGCTTTGTAGATATTGGCTTGAAAATCATTCGCTTGTACAACGAAGTCTTCAAGAAACTCTTCAATCAAATCAATAGGCAATCCTAACTCATCTGATGCCACTTTTGGGTTATAAATATAGACATCTTTTATATCTTCTTCCGGTATTGTTTTCTTTTCTTCAACTTTTGGCGCTTGTTTCTCAATATGTATCGGTTTTATTGGTTGTGGAATATAAGCCGGTTCTTCATCAATCATGAGATCTATTTTGACCTCTGGTTTGCTTAAAACTACGTTATCATCACTTATTATATTTGCTTGAAGTTTTGGTGTCTCTTGAACAGTTGGAGCTGAAGAAGCATTATATTCTGTTCCCAACTCTAAGAGACCTTTTTTAGCAACAACATCAGCGTCTACAGCTAAAGGTTCTTTGTGTAAATCCTGCCCCTCAAAAAGTGCTTTTTTAGCTGATGTGCCCTCTGGCTGAGACATTCGGTGCGCATCTTTTAATAATTTTTCACTTTCATCGTTTGGGAGAGCCCTTAGATTGAGTAGATTTATCGAATAGGCTTTTTTTAAAGGGCTATCGACTAAATACATTATTTTTATCTCTAAGAGACATTTATAGTATATGTTTTTAGCTTTTATGACTGCCTTAAAATCTTTCTTTGCAATATCAAATACGATAAAATCTATCCAATGTGTATGGACAAAATTATGCATATATCCGGGTATTTTAATAAATAGGTCGGCAAAATCAGCAGATTCAGCACGAAGTTCCGCTAAATTTTTAAATCCTAAGATTTTTAAATCCTGCTCATCAATCCCTATAAACTCTTTTTGAAAATTATAAATTAACATTTTTATCTCCTTGTTCTGTTGCTAGCATTTTTTTGTATAAAGCCATAGTTTCATTAACATTTTTTCTTGAAGCAGGCTTTCTTGCAGATATATATCCAGTTAGCTCATTGTTCTCATTATGAATAGGTAATATTTCAATATCAACCCAATAATATCGGCCGTCTTTTCGTAAATTCTTTATTATGCCAGTCCAAATTTGACCACCAGATATGGTTTCCCAAATTTTCTCAAATACAGCTTTAGGCATATTCGGATGTCTCATTATACTATGGGAAGAACCGATAAGTTCATCAAGTGCATAGCCTGAGACTTCATAAAATTTTCTATTTGCAAATGTTATGATACCTTTTACATCTGTTTGAGAGATTATAACTCTACCTTTATAAATATACTCTTCATCTACAGGTATTACTTTATCCATTAAAAACCCTCAATCCTTGTTGTATATTTTTGCGATTAAAAACAACAAATAAAATTAGCATAAATATATCATAATAGATTGAAAATAAAACTTATTTATAAATGTTTTTTATTGCTTGGGCATCTTTTATATTTAAAACAGAAGCAATTTCCTCTTCGCTTAACTCTTTTAAAGCTTCAAAAGTTCCAAAATGATTTAACAGTTTTTTTATTTTTGCCTCAGATATCCCATGTAAATTTAAGAGTTTGGATGCTTTGTCAAGTTTGAGTTTTGTTTTTTTGTGAAAAGCTATTGCACTTCTGTGTGCTTCATCTCTCAAGTTCTGTATCCATTGGAGTCTTTTGTCATTCGGGTTCAGTCTAAAACTCTCATCTTTAGTGTGTAAAATATCATGTGCCTTTCCTTTGGCTCTATGGGATTTTGCATCAATCTTCTCTTTTGATATGGCAATAACATCTATAAAAATACCGTTTGAGTCTAAAATATCAACAGCCAACCTTAAAAGTGTTGTCCCGCCGTCAATTATCCATAAATCAGGGGGAGAGTTCTTGGAAAAACTCTCAACTCTTCTGGTTAAAGTTTCACGCATTTGGGCATATTCATCTTTAGCATCAAGATGGTAAGTCCTATAAGATTTTTTATCAAACTGAGAATTTTCATATACAATCATGGCGCCGACAGTTGCAACTCCTGCCATGTGGGA
Organism: uncultured Sulfurimonas sp.; assembly: GCA_937900945.1. Classification (GTDB taxonomy): domain Bacteria; phylum Campylobacterota; class Campylobacteria; order Campylobacterales; family Sulfurimonadaceae; genus Sulfurimonas. Next base: position 10,038 of record CALCGG010000071.1, read on the forward strand.
ATTGTCAAAAATCTCGACTCTGTTAGGGATTCTCTCTAAAGATAAAAGTTCTTTTATTTCAGTAAAAAGCTTTGTTAAGTCCTGCTTTTTATCAGCTTTTAGTAACTCTTTGGCGTTTAGCACTGCTAAATCTATCAAGTGTTTTTTATCCCCTCTTGATGGGGCAGTAATAAGCGCTTTTTTTTCAAATAAAATACTTAAATGTTCGGCTATTATTTCCAAGCCTGAAAACTTTTTCATAACCAGAATCGGCGCAATAATAGGCGGTTTTTCTTTCGCGTAAAAATCAAGAAGAACTCTTTGGTAAAACTCATCTTCATCATAGCCGTCATTCAGCTGTATAAAATCATGTGAAGAGGATATGATTTTGCCGTTTCTCATAAATATGCGGACAGCAACAGCTCTAGTCTCAGAGTTGTGTAAAACAAAAATATCATAGTTCTCATTACTGGCAAAGTCTATTTCACTTTTAATCTCTGAACGGCTTATCCTCTCTATCCTGTCACGTAATTCGCCAGCTTCTTCAAAGCGCATCTCCTCTGCATAAAAACTCATTTTTTCAGTCAGTTTGCTGATAAGCGTTTTTTTGTTTTGAATCAACTCTTGTGCTAAATCAAGTTCCGCTTTATACCTTACATGTGAGACTTTAAATTCACATGGAGCAAGGCATTTATCTATCTGATAGTAAAGGCAGGCTTTTTTTGATTTTAAACATGCTTTTTTTTGAACCAGCTTACAAACTTCATAAATAGAATCTAAAATATCTCTCGCACCAACAGAATAAGGACCAAAGTATGTGATATCAGCACTTTTGATGATTTTTCTGGTTATGTCAAACCTTGGATATTCTGAGGAGTTGTCTATATAAATATAAGGGTAGGTCTTATCATCACGAAGTAAAATATTGTACTTTGGAGCCAGCTGTTTGATAAGAGAATTTTCTAAGATGAGGGCGTCATGTTCAGAATTTACTACTATATAACTGAGTGAAGCAGTTTGCAAAATCATTTTTGTGATTCTGTTTGAAAGATTAGAATTGGGTTTTAATTCAGGTGTAAAATTAAAATAACTTTTAACTCTGTTTGAGAGATTTTTTGCTTTCCCAATGTAAAGAAGATGCCCATTAATATCAAAGTATTGATATATTCCTGCACCTTGCGGCAGTTGTTTTATTGTTTGTTCTAGTGTCATTATTGCTTTTTTATTTGGGTAAAAGTAGCTGACTTTTGCTCATTTACATCTTTTATGATTTTTTGGATGCTCTTTACAAGAGAATTTAGCTTTTCATCATGAATATTTATTGGGAAATCTCCTGTAGCTCTTTCCATGTATCGAAGTTCTTTTTTTTGTGCTGTTATCGCAGGTTTTATGGGCGTATGAGTTACAAATGCTTTGATGTCATTTATTACAGTTTCGCTACATTCTTCCGGCTTGTAGAACTTTAAAGCACTTTTAATACTTTCTATATTATTATCAAACTCTTGTTTGCCTCCTGGATGACTGAGAACAAAAAAAAGTATATCGTTTTTTATATATGAGAACTTTATCATCTTTTGCAGGGCAGGTATAAATATGGACTCTATTCTCTTGATGCACTTATGCTTTGAGAGTTTAGAAAATTGAGGTTTGTTTTGAATGGAATTAATAATTTGACTAGCATTTTTCATGTGCTAATTATAGCAATGTTTTTGTTTGGTTTAAGTGGTTGCGGATATAAAAAAGCTCCATACTATCTGGAAAAATCTCAAACCTCCGATGATAATGTGGATTTTATAATAAAAAAACCTGCTGATAATAACGAAACAGCAGAGTAAATAAAATGAAATATGATGTAATTATAGTAGGTGCTGGAGTTGCAGGATTATATGCCGCGATGAATTTGCCTAAAGAGAAAAAAGTTCTTGTCATCAACAAAAGAGAGCCTTTTAAATGTAATACTTTTTATGCTCAGGGCGGTGTGGCACTTGCGGTAGATAAAGAAGACGTGGCGTTACATGTGAAGGACACTTTAGAAGCCGGTTCAGGGCTTTGCAGTGAAGAAGCTGTAGATGTTTTGAGTAAAAATTCCAGAGAAGTTATAGATGACTTGATAAGTCGCGGGTTTAAGTTTGACAGCGATAAAGATGGAAATCTTCTTTACACAAAAGAAGCGGCACATTCAAGAGAGCGTATTGTCCATGCAGGCGGAGATGCAACCGGGCGTTATTTACACCACTTTTTACTTGAACACAATCCGCATGCCCAACTGTCCAATGCCAGAGTTGTTGATTTGCTCATAAAGAATGGGGAGTGCTATGGCGTAACTGTGCTTGACCATAGAGAGAGCAGAAACATATATGCTGATAATGTGATTTTAGCAAGCGGCGGATTAGGTTCTCTTTATGAGTACCATACAAATGCACCGACCATAAGCGCTGATATGCAGGGATTGTGTGTTATGAAGGGAATAGAGTTGGAACGGATGGAGATGCTGCAGTTTCATCCGACTGTTTATGTAAACAGCAACGATGCCCAAAAAATGCTGCTGACTGAAGCCCTCAGAGGGGAAGGTGCTACTATTGAGGATGAGTCGGGCAGAAGATTTTTATTTGATTATGACGAGCGTGGAGAGCTTGCTTCCCGCGATATCGTTAGTAAGGCTATCTATGAGCATGCGAAAAAAACAGGCTCGAAGGTTTATCTTTCATTTAATAATTTTGAGCATGTTTATTTTACAAACAGATTTCCCAATATTTATAAAAATTTAAAAGCTCTTGGTTTTAATGTACCGGAGCAGAGAGTTCCGATATCTCCGGCTTTTCATTACGCTATAGGCGGGATAAAAACTGATTTAAATGGCCGTGTGCCAAGCGTAAAATCACTGTATGCCATTGGTGAAGTTGCCTCAACAAGAGTACATGGAGCAAACAGACTTGCTTCTAACTCTCTTGTGGAAGGTTTGGTTTTTGCCAAAAAGGCCGTATTGGATATTTTAAATAATCCTCACCCTAAAGCTTCCGTAGAGTTTGAAATTGCTGATGAGGTGATGAGTGAAAAAGATGATAAAGAAAAAAAGAATCTTCTACGCCACATCATGTGGGAATATGTCTCAATTGTGAGAACAAAAAAAGGTTTAAATGAAGCATTGAAACAAATTAATGCTCTTTTAAAAGAAAAAATTGGTAAACTATTGAAATTTCGTTTACTAACGGCGCAAGCCATAGTTGTATCGGCACTGGCTAGAGAAGAATCTATAGGTGTACATTTTATTAAAAAGGACAATAATGATGAAATTATTGATGATGCTAATGTTTAGTATTAGTTTGACATACGCAAGTTCCGGGGTAGCTACTGAGGTTATTCCTGACTTAACTTTTACATGGGTTGGCCTGCTCTCACTTGCTATTTTTGTTGTAGCTTACTATTTTGTTGCAACTGAAGAAAAATACCATATTGACAAAGCAAAACCGGCTCTATTTGCAGGTACATCTATGTTTATGCTAATAGCTGGATATTATGCACTTAATCATTTAGATATGGATTTAGTCCATATTCATGCACAACATCTGATACTTGAAATAGCTGAAATTTTCTTTTTCTTATTTGTTGCTATGACGTATATTGAGACATTAATCCATATGAATGTTTTTGAGAAACTCAAATTTAGTCTGGTCTCAAAAGGTTATAACTATAGAAAGCTGTTTTGGCTGACCGGATTTTTAGCATTTTTTATCTCACCAATCGCAGATAACTTGACAACAGCACTTATCCTTTCAACAGTTTTAATAACAATCGAACGCACAAATAAGCATTTTCTTGTTCCAGGTGCTATAAATATTGTTGTAGCGGCAAATGCAGGTGGTGCCTGGAGTCCTTTTGGAGACATAACAACACTTATGGCTTGGACATCAGGTAAGGGAGCTTTTTCAGACTTCTTGTTTTTATTTCCTGCTTCTATAGGCGGATATTTGGTTACAGCATATTTACTTAGTAGATTTGTACCTAAAACACATCCGGACTTTGACGCGTCAACAGAAAAAGTACCTGAAATGATGCATGGTGCTAATATAGTTGTTGGTCTTGGTATTTTCACTATTGCTTCAGCAGTATTATCTCACCAAGTACTTCATCTTCCGGCTATGTGGGGTATGATGTTCGGTCTTGCTGTACTTAAACTGTTTCAGTACAGATTGAAGAGAAAATACAACTCTAAACTTAATATTTTCGAATCTATGAGTAAAATAGAAAATAATACACTTTTATTTTTCTTTGGTATTTTAGCTTCTGTCGGGGCACTATATTTTATTGGTTGGTTGGCTTTAGCATCAGTAGTATATGACCCGTCAGTTCTTGGACCAACATGGTCAAATATTGGTGTTGGTTTCCTTTCAGCTATTGTTGATAACGTGCCTGTTATGTCTGCTGTACTAAAAGCATCTCCAGACATGGGGCTTGATCAATGGATGCTTGTAACTCTAACTGCAGGTGTCGGTGGTTCTTTAATTAGTTTTGGTTCAGCTGCAGGTGTCGGTGTAATGGGTAAACTACCTGGAATTTACACTTTTGGTTCGCATATGAAATATGCATGGACTATTTTTATCGGTTATAGTATTTCTGTTGGCATTTGGTATGTTCAATATGAGGTGTTGGGTCTTTACCTTAAACATTAATCTATAGTTTCAGTATTTTTTCTCGTTCCCATGTTTTACTTGGGAACGTAGATTCATAGCCGTCATACACTTCTAAATCAAGCATTAATCTTTTTTATAGTATTCTTTCAAACTTACTTATTATATTTATTAAAAGGTTCCTCATATGACAAATGTTAGCATCATAGTTTTAGATTTCGGTTCTCAATATACTCAGCTTATAGCTCGTCGTCTTCGTGAAGATAAAATTTACTGCGAAATTCTTCCATATCATACCTCTGTTGAAGATATAAAAGCAAAAAATCCTAAAGGTGTCATCCTCAGTGGCGGCCCGTCTTCTGTTTACAATAAAGATGCTTATGAAGTTGATAAGGGTGTTTACGGTATGGGCATTCCTATTCTTGGTATTTGTTATGGCATGCAAAGAATTGCAGTCGATTTTGGCGGTAGTGTAATCCGTTCAAGCCACCATGAGTATGGGAAAGCTGAACTGAATATAATAGTAGATGTTGGAGAAAATCCTTCTCCTCTTTTGGCAGATTGTGATGATGGTCGCATAGTTTGGATGAGCCATAGTGATAAAGTTGATGTTCTTCCAGAAGGATTCGTGCCAATTGCAACGTCTGCAAACTCCCCTTATGCTGCAATCGCAAATGAAGAGAAACAGGTATATGCAATGCAATACCACCCAGAAGTTCAACACTCAGAAGAGGGTTACTTGATGCTTAGAAACTTTGCAAAAAATATTTGTGGAGTGACTGAAAAATGGAAAATGGAACACTTTTTAAAAGAGCAGATTAAATCTATCCGTGAAAGAGTAGGAACTGGAAAAGTTCTTTGTGGATTAAGCGGTGGAGTTGACAGTTCGGTTGTGGCTGCCATGCTTTATGAAGCAATAGGAGATCAGCTTGTTCCGGTTTTTGTAGATAACGGACTTTTACGTAAAGGTGAGAGAGAACAGGTTGAAGAAGTTTTCAAAATTAATTTGAAAGTTCCTTTGATAACTGTTGATGCAGTTGATAATTTTTTAGGAAAGTTAGCCGGTGTCAGCGATCCTGAGACAAAAAGAAAAATAATCGGCCATACTTTTATAGAAGAGTTTGAAAAAGAAGCTAAAAAACATGACGGTATTAAGTTCTTAGCTCAAGGTACTCTTTATCCTGATGTTATTGAGTCTGTTTCTGTGAATGGTCCATCAGAAGTTATTAAATCGCATCACAATGTCGGCGGGCTTCCTGATTGGATGGACTTTGAACTCATTGAGCCTTTGCGTGAACTTTTTAAAGATGAAGTTCGTAAAATCGGTTTAGAATTAGGTCTTCCAACAAGTATGATTAACCGTCATCCATTTCCTGGACCTGGGTTAGCTATCAGAATTATGGGTGAAGTAAATGTGCCTGATTTAACACTTCTTCGTGAGGCAGATGTTATTTTACTCGATGAGTTAAAAGCCAGTGGATACTATGCCAAAACATGGCAAGCTTTTGTAGTTCTTTTAAATGTAAAATCTGTTGGGGTAATGGGTGATAACCGTACTTATGACAATACTGTGGCTGTGAGAGTTGTTGAAGCGGTTGATGGAATGACAGCAACTTTTGCTCACCTTCCACATGACTTGCTGGAGAGAATTTCACGTCGTATAATCAATGAGGTTGATGGGATTAACAGAGTAGTTTACGATATATCATCAAAACCACCAGCTACAATAGAATGGGAGTAGAGATTTAATCTCTATTTTCAAAAATGCCAAAGCCTATTTATCTTTTTTCAATCTCCTCCCATCCAGCTGCCATCAGCATTAATTCCTTAGATATTGCATTTTTAAAACCAGATATAAATTTTAGCAAATATGATTATTTCATCATCACGTCAAAACAGGCAAGTGAAGCTTTAAAACAGTATGAAAAAAGTGAGTATTTGGAGAAAAAAGCACTCTGTGTGTCCAAACAAAGTGCCATTTCCTATGAAGAACTTGGCGGAGTAATTTTAGATATTGGCGGCGGATACGGAGATAATTTGGTTGAAAAAATCAAAGAGTATCCAAAAGAGATAAAGTGGCTTTATTTAAGAGCTGAGACAGTAGCATCAGATTTTGTTTTCACATGTAAAGAGAATGGATATACTATAGATGAAGCGATAGTTTACAAAAGCGAATGTTCGCAAGATATCTTACATGCAGAGATAGAAGAAAACTCAGTATTGATTTTTACATCTCCATCAAGTGTTGAGTGTTTTTTAAAGAATCATACAATAAGCACACTTGCCAAAGTCATAGTAATAGGTAAAACAACAGCAAAAGCTCTGCCCAAAGAGATAAAATACATAGTCTCAGATGATACTACAATACAAAGTTGTATAAATATAGCAAAAAATTTATAAAATATTTTCATAGACAAGAGTGTTTCAAAGAAAAATCAAGTATCATTTTTGTATAATATAATTTATAATCTGGGTAGTTCGACATATCGCGTATATGAGGGTTCTACATTTTCAAACAGCGAACTAGTAGAATTTTCGTGTGTCGGTGATATCGTTTGAGATACGTTAACTCTGTCGAGATACTGCCGCCGTTAGAAAGTTCTCTCTTCGCCCAATTACGGCTTTTAGAACCAAGCCAATTGCGAGACGGCTACCTGGGTTATAAAACTAAAAACATTAAGTGAGTGCATGTTGTTGCCCTCACTTAATGTTTTAATAATTATATGGAGAACGGATGAAGATATTAATTTTGGGTAATGGCGGCAGAGAGTTCTCTATAGCTCGTGCAATTTTGAATGAAGATGAAGCACATGAGCTTTTTTTTCAACCTGGAAATGGTGCTACAACTACTTTAGGAACAAATTTAAATATCAAAGATTATAACGATTTAGCAGCTTATGTAAAAGAAAATGAGATAGAACTGACAATAGTAGGTCCTGAAGGACCGCTTGTTGATGGAGTTGTTGACATTTTCAAATCACATGGTTTGACTATTTTCGGCCCTTCAAAACAAGCCGCTCAACTTGAAGGCTCAAAAGTTTATATGAAAAACTTTTTAGCAAAGTACAATATCCCAACTGCCCGCTACATAGAAACTGCATCAATAGAGGACGCTTTTAAATTTACGAATACTTTAACTGCTCCAATTGTTGTAAAAGCTGATGGACTTTGCGGCGGCAAGGGCGTGATTATTGCACAAAGTCATGATGAAGCTAAGGTCGCAATCTCCGAAATGCTCAGTGGTAAAAGTTTCGGTGACGCAGGATTGAAAGTTATAGTTGAAGAATTTTTAGACGGTTATGAGCTTTCAATGTTCGCTGTTTGTGACGGAGAAGATTATATTTTGCTACCAGCCGCGCAAGACCATAAAAGATTGTTAGACAATGATCAAGGTCCAAATACCGGAGGAATGGGTGCTTACGCTCCAACACCTTTGGTTGATGAAGAACTTTATCAAAAAGT
>CALCGG010000072.1 GCA_937900945.1 uncultured Sulfurimonas sp.
ACCAGCTTGGCGGGGTATCAGGCTTTGGTGTGCTACATCCGGCGATGAGAGCTATGATGAAGCCGAGTAAAATGTTTTTTAGCATCTAAATTCCTTGACAAGTTTGAGAGTGATAAAATTTTATCTTAAAAGCTTTAAATAATGCTTCAAATGCTATGAAATATAGAGATTTATTTCGCATAAAAAAGAGAATATTTATAAACTTTGGTTTATAAATGAAGTCTGATTATTTTAATATTTTGCAGATATGTTGTGAATATCCCATGGATGATTTTGCTTAATTTTGTTTAGAAAGTACCTAGAAAGGTTGTCATCGTAGTCACTTACTAATATATTAAAATGATTTTTAGCTTTTTGAAAATCTTTATTTATATATATTTCTAACGCTTTATCATAGAGAGATTTTACAGTCTGATTGTACTTTGTGTTCTCCATAAGTTCAAATAATAATACGGCTTTATTCTTCCCTTTTACTTTCACAGGCTCAATCTTCCTATATAAGAATTCGGCACTTAATTTACGCATTGTGAATTCAGTTATTAGTATGCTGACGCCATAGTTTTTTGTTAAACCTTCAATTCTGGATGCTAAATTTACACCATCACCTATGACGGTATAGTTAAATCTGGTATCTGAGCCCATATTTCCAACAACCACTTCAGCTGTGTTGATTCCAATGCCTATGTGGATTGGAGCTATTTTCTCAGATTCTAGTTCAATATTTAGCTTATCAAGTGCTTTTATCATATCAAGTGCCGTTTTACATGTAGCGTCTGCATGATCTGGAACAGTTATAGGTGCATTAAAAAATGCCATAATGGCATCCCCAATATACTTATCCAGCATTCCCCCATTTTTAAGCACTATATTAGTCATAGGTGTAAAATATCTATTCAAAAGTTTGACCAATCTTACCGGATCCATGGACTCTGAAATAGTTGTAAAACCTCTTATGTCACTAAATAGTATCGTTAATTCTTTTTTCTCTCCACCCAGTGCCAGCGCTTGGGGATGTTTTATGAGTTGGTCAAGTAAATCTTTGGAAAGGTAACTGGAAAATGCCCCGCGAATAAATTTACCGCTCTTCTCTTGAATATTAAATGCTATAGCTTCTATTGTAGCTGCACTGATAAGTAAAGAAACAAGAGGATAAAATAAATCTATATAAATATTCTCGCTAATAAATAGATATCTGATAAGAGTATAAACAATTAAATAAAGAACTAAATATATTGCAACACGGTGTAATATATTCTTAAAAAGAAGAACCAAAATAAATGGGAGTATAACCATAAATATTATTAACAACGGTGTCACAAGAGCCGGTTCAACTATAAGATGATGTTCCAATAGATTTGATATAAAAGTATAGTGCAGTAATGCTCCCGGAATTGAACCAATCGGTGTACTGACAATATCTCCAGAACCAACTTCTGTAACACCTAAAATAACTATTTTATTTTTGAAATATTCTGGTTTTATCTTCCCGTTTACTACCTCTAAAAATGATTTTATATTATATTGGGAGTATTGATAAAAATTTAATCTTACAAAACCTTTATCGTTTAACTCTATTTTATTTTTATTTATTTCAAGATGATTTTTATCTAATCTTTTGATGTCTTTGCCAAACTTAAGCCTTAAGCCTTGAATAGCTAAAGAAGGATACAGCATATCTTTAAAATACATAGCAATAGGATAAGCTCTTAAGAGTTTGTCGCTTTCTATCAGTGTGGTAAAACTTCCAGATAAAGTACATGACTGTAAAATGGGTAAAATATTCATCTCAGCATATGGAGCTGATATAAATTTTGGATTTTTAAATTCTGACACCTGTGACTGTAAAAGATCTAAAGCGGAATCACTTACTACAGTCAGTTCATCATTACTTATATTTTGAGTTGCTTCATGTCTTAAAAAAAAGCCACATACACTTGCGTTTAAACTTGCTAAAGATTCTCCCAGTTTTGCATCTTGTTTTTGTGATGTCGGTTCTGAAAAAATCATATCCATTAGCACAACATCTGCTTGAGATAAATTATTTATCCCTTTTGCCAAAATTCCTCTCTTCCACGGCCATCTTCCATAAACATTGACGCTCGGCTCATCAACCGCTACAAAAACAACATCTTTGCTAGGCTGTTTTTTTTGTAAATCAAAGTTTATATCGTTAAATCTAAGGGAAAAACTCTCAAATGGTTCAACTTTATAAATTTGTAATACAAGAGCAACAGCTAAAATAGGTACTAAAACAGTTGCATACAGTAATTTATTTTTCATATCTTATTGCTTTGCATTAAAAGTTCATACTCTTCTTCATCTTTTTTACAGTATCATTATCGTTTAAAGCACTTGGTTCTTTAAGGTCATCTTCTTCATCATCAAAACTATTATCTGACTCTTTTACTCTATCAGTTTTAGTATTGATTTCATGTTTCAAAGAGCCAGATAAAAGTTTTTCAAATTCATCAAATTCTGCATCATCATTTTCGTCCCAACCACTCTCTTCAACTTCATTATTGTTAAAAAATATACTATTCTTCTCTTCTAAATCAAACTCTTTTCTCATCTCCGGCTCAGCTTCTTGACCGGGATTTTTAAACTTTTTAAACTGATTCATCTTATCAGACAGGAATACATTGTACTTCACTAAAGTTTCTTTTCTGTAAAGTGCAAAAGGCTCTTGTAAACTTGTAATACCAATCAGACCTTCTTTAAGAGATACAGATTCTTTTCCTGCGTCACTATTAATGATAAAAGTGGTTCCTTTAATTCCGATAATTGCAAATGGAGTTTGAATTTTAAGTGAATTTTTAGCATCTCTTGAAGTGATTTTATAATAAATCCTGCCACTTTTTTGCTGTGCATTATTCTCTGCAGTAAAATGAATGCTTGATTTTTCAGACAATACAATATTTGAACCATCTGAAAGTTTTAAAACTGCTTGGGCAGTTGTTAAGGTAGAAATCAAATCTCCACTTTTTATTTCATATCCAACTTCTATCTTATTTTTTTTAATAGAATCATTATTTGTTACTCTTACAACACCTGAGTATTTTTCAACATTGCCCAGAATAGAGGCATATGCTATATTGAAAATAAACATTAAAATA
>CALCGG010000073.1 GCA_937900945.1 uncultured Sulfurimonas sp.
TCTTTTCTCAAACCATCTATCACTTTTGTTCTATCATAAGTATATTGAACTCTTAATCTCGACATAGGAAACGGCTTGTACTCGAGCATTGCAGTATATCTATCTAAATTATCAGTATCTACACCTGCATAATTGCTTACTAAATCAGTATCATTTTGAATAATCGCATCATAACGAATACCGCCTGCCCAGTTTTTATCTTTATGATAAACCAGCTCACTGTAAAGGCCTGCCTGTTTATCGTTTGAATCGCCGATATCTTTGTTTCTGTAAAGATATTCACTCTGCCAAACTAATGAGCTATAACTTCCAAGTTCTTCTCTAAGTGTTAAATCTGCTCCATAAATATCTGTTTCATTTGCAGTTGTATTTTTGCCATGCGCTAAACTCACTCCGCCTAAAATAGACAGATTATCACCGACATCTATACTGCTTTTTAAATATCCTATATAAAGATTGTTCTGCTCAGTATCGCCAAAACTTCTATCATTTGTACCTTGCAGCGCTTCAACTCCAGCCATCAAATAAGTGTCAGTTGGAGCTACCCACTGAAGCTGGATTCCTGGGTCACTTATGGATTCAGGACCAACAAATGACTCATAAACAATTGGTTGTGAATCGAAATTCCAAGCATGTTGATGGATAGAATTTATCCGTCCAAAGTCGCTCTTAAATTTACCCGCTTTTACTTTTAAACCAAGGGGAAGGGTTCTCGTTCTAACATATGCCTCTTCAATTTCAAAAGTGTCTGATTCCAAGTGAAAAATTGCAAAAGCATCAAAGTAAGGGTCAACAGTTGAGCTCATAACGACTTCTGCGTAGTTGAAGTTAAATCCTCTATCTTTGTTAAATGGTATCTCAGCGTCACCCTTGTCAATAAATCCTGGAATTGCATAGTTTTCATAATCCGAATTTTTAACATTTCTGCCAACTGCCGACATATTTAAAACTAGTGCAATATCTGGTAAATAAGCATTTTGTGAAAAACTTGATGATAAATCACTTTTCCCGGCCATTTTAACTTCTAGCGCATTTTGCTCTTTTGCTTCACTTTGTTTTGTAAGCTGCAGTACTTTTTCTTGCAGTTTTTGCATAATTAATTGTTGTTGTTGTAGCTGCTCTTTTATTGCATCCAGCTCTGCATCAGCAAAAAGAGATGAAAAAGCGAGCAACGACAAACCTATGGTTTTTTTCATTGTTATTCTCCAAATTTATAATAATATTGATTTTTATATTTTTAATTTAGGAGAAAAAAGGAGGGGCTCTTGCTTTGAGTAAGATGGATTGCTGACATACATGTAAGACAGGGAATTTTGAGATTGCGGTATCTGAGAAAAGTTCTATTTTTGAAAGGTAAGAAGTTTCGCTGGGAGTATCAGCATCAGCAATACTAGATTGTATTGTACATATCTGACAATCATTGTGAGGAGTCAGCTCATCATGATGATGAAAAACACCCAGCAATGTAGCAAGAACAAAAACAATACTAAAAAAACTTTTAGGTAATTTAAATCTCATACAAAATTTTATCATGTTTATTCTCAATAACAATTTGTAAGATATAATTACAAATCATTTTTAAAGGGAATATATGAAATTTTTATATAATTCACAATCGCATTTCAATTTAGCAAATCTTTTTACATTTGTAAATATCACAGCCGGACTTATGGCTACTTACTTCATAACTCAAAATAACTTTTTTGTTGCTATCATTTTGGCTTGGGTTGGCGGTGCTTTTGATATATTTGATGGAAAAATTGCCAGAAAATATAAGCTCTCAAATGAGTTTGGGATTCAGCTGGACAGCTTTGCGGACTTTTTAAGCTTCGTACTCGTTCCCGTATTTTTAATCTTTCAGGCAGTATATGCAACATCTCTGCATGGCATGTGGCTTATCGTGGCTTCTATCGTGAGTATTGTATATGTTATCTCGGGACTGAGAAGACTTATAAGTTTTAATATAAATGCAGATGCGGGCGAGGTAGCAAACTACTTTACAGGAGTTCCGACTCCGCTTGGAGCGATACTTCTTTGGCTAGTCTATCTTGCAAATACATATGAATTACTATCTGCTTTTGGAGTTATAGTTCTTATGGTTCTAATCGGATGGAGTTTAAATTCTAAGTTAAAAGTTCCACATCCGTAAATTCTAGTTACTTAGAATTTACAGCGTACTTTCCGCTGCCAAGTAAAAAAATAACTACGGATAGTACAAGATAAAAAAGAGGCAGTTCTATCACCGGCGCGCCATGTTTACCTAAAGAAAAAAGCGAATCTCCATAAGCCAAGAAAATAGCCATCATCATGTTGAGTGCTAAAAACAGAGATGCGATTCTTGCGTATAGTCCTAAAATAATAAATATCGGGACTATAACTTCACCTATGTAAACACCATAAGCAAAAAATTCAGGCAAGCCTGCAC
>CALCGG010000074.1 GCA_937900945.1 uncultured Sulfurimonas sp.
AAAACTTCTAGCATGGTATAACAAGTTTGGGCGCAAAGAACTTCCTTGGAGAAATGCTGATGATGTTTACCATGTTTATGTGAGTGAGATTATGCTTCAGCAAACGCAGGTGAAGCGTGTTATGGAAGAGTATTATCCTCAGTTTTTAGAAAAATTTCCTACACTTAAAGCGCTTGGCGAGGCAAAAGAGGAGGAAGTATTGGCTGCTTGGAGCGGGCTTGGGTATTACTCTCGGGCTAGAAATCTTCATGCGACTGCAAAGCTTTGTCCTCTTAGTCTGCCGGATAGTTTCTCAGAGTTACAAAAACTTCCAGGCATCGGGCGTTATACTGCGAGTGCGATTTGCAGTTTTGCGTATGGTCAAAAAGTGGGTGTTGTCGATACAAATATTGCACGGGTAATCAAACGGTTTTTTGCTCTTTTGGATGCGACCGAGGAACATGTGTACCAAAAAGCGGAATCTTTTGTGCATCACATGTACCCGACTACCCACAACCAGGCTTTGATGGATTTGGGCTCACTTGTTTGTGTGCCTAACAATCCTACATGTAAAGAATGTCCGCTTGACGCTACATGTAAAGGCAAATCTGAACCTGAACTTTATACAAAAAAACAAAAGAAAGTGTATGAAGCGCTTGAGCTTTACTATGGAATGTGGCTTCAAAATGGTAAAATAGCGCTCAAGCAAAGTGATGGACGGATGTATAAAGGGATGCTGGAACTTCCGAGCGTTGAGCCGATTGAGGAAGATTTTATCTCTGAGTTTAAACATTCTTATACGAAGTACAGACTTACGGTGAAGTTGTACAGAGTTGAAAACGTCAAAGATGAAGTGTTTTGGTTTTCTCATGAAGAAGCAGAAAAAGCACATATCTCATCGCTTACAAAAAAAGCACTCAAAATTTTAAAGGAATTTACATGACACTGATAGGTCAAATCGATAAAATCCTTTTTGAAGATGAGGGCTTTTTTATCGCAGTTTTGAAAACCGGTGAGAAAATCAGCGGAACTTATTTTGAGAGTGATGTCTCAAATATAAAAGGCTCTGCTATAACCCTTAAAGGGGAATGGGAAGAGCATAAAAAATATGGAAAAACTTTTAAGTTCGACTCCATCAAAGTCAACCAGAATGAGCTTTTTTTCTTTTTAAATAAAATCATAAAAGGGTTTACAAAAAAACTCTCGGCTGAGCTTATTGAAAAGTTCGGCTCTGAAGAGCTGGTCAATATTTTAGATAACGACATCCAAAGACTTTTAGAGTTTAGCGGCATAAAAGAGAAGCGTTTAAAGAAGATTCAGGACTCTTGGAAAAAGTTTCGCTCCATGAGACGGCTTGGTGAGTTTTTGAGCCCCTATGATGTTTCTCCTGCACTTTTAACAACCATTGCCACAGCCATGAAAGATGTAGAAGAACCTTGTACCAAGATAAAAGAAAATCCATATATTTTAACTTCCATTAATTCCATAGGGTTTAAAAGAGCTGATGAGTTGGCTCTTAAAATGGGTGTACAAAAAGAGAATGATGGACGGATAAGCTCTGCCATGGATTATGTTCTTTTAAACTACTGCGAACAACAGGGAAACAGTTGTGTTGCAAAAGAAATTTTATTTTCAGAGCTTGATGCCCTTTTATCGTTTAGCGGCAAAAATCATCTTTACGAAGCAGCGCTCATCGAGCGAGTGCACGAGCAAAGCATAGTGATTATGAAAAATGAGAGGGTTGCGCCTGCGAGACTTTATGACGCAGAAAAATATTTGTATGACAGTTTTAAAGCTCGTGCAAAACTTGACAGCGGCGGATTTGTAAAAGATTTAGATGAGTTTTTAAAGAAGAGTGACTTACAGCTTGGCGAGCAGCAAAAAGAAGCTGTTGAGATGATAAACAAAGGGGCATCTCTACTCTTTTTGGTCGGTTATGCAGGAACCGGTAAAAGTACCACTTCAAAAACAATTTTAAATCTTTTAAATACAAAATATGATGACAAAGAGATTATGACATGTGCTCTAAGTGGGATAGCGTCACAGCGGATTGCAGATACGACCGGATATGAAAGTGCAACTATCCAGAGTTTGCTTATAAAATATGAGAAGATGGATACTTTCCCTTTTTCTGTGCTTCTGATAGACGAGGCGTCCATGATAAACTCATCTTTATTTGCGCGGCTCATGTCAAAAGTGAGAAAAAGTGCGATAGTGATTATCGTCGGGGATGACGCTCAGCTTCCCCCTATCGGTGCGGGAAATGTTTTGAGCGACGCTTTGACTTTGGAGATTGCGCCGATAGTAAAACTTACAAAGATTTACCGCCAAAGTGAAGAACAGGCCATAACACTTATAGCAAATGAGATAAGAACTGGTGTTGTTCCTGAATACAGAAAAAAATATGAAGATTTTGAATTTATAGATATTTCCATAGATAATTATT
>CALCGG010000075.1 GCA_937900945.1 uncultured Sulfurimonas sp.
GGATTGCTAACGATGTGTTAATCAGAGGCCAAAAAAGAGATAATATCTCTATTGAAGTTGATGGCACAAAGGTTCATGGCGCATGTCCAAACAGAATGGACCCGCCGGTTTCTCACATATTAGCAAATCAAATCGATGAAGTAGAAGTTATAGAAGGTCCTTATGATGTTACAACTTTTGGAACCATGAGCGGCGGTCTTAAAATCACGACTAAAAAACCTACGAAAGATTTACATGGAGAAGTTAATCTTGGTTTTGGAAGCTGGAACTACAAAAAAGTAGGCGCAACTGTAAGTGGAGGAAATGACATTGTCAGAGTTTTAGTAAGCGGCTCTAGCGAATCAAGCAACCAGTATGTAGATGGAAACGGTGATACTTTAGCTGAGCAAAGAAGCAACGAAGGCTTTACACCACCAGCATCAACAACTAATCAAGACAGCAGATATGCTCCAAACTATGAAGACATGAAAGCATATACAAAAAGAAGTGTCATGGCAAAAGCTTTTGTAACTGTTACCGATAACCAAGAGTTGCAACTCAGTGCAACAGCAAACAGAAGTGACGATGTTTTATATCCAAATTCAAGTATGGATGCTGCCTATGATTATTCAAACATTTACAGCGTTGCGTATGATGTAAAAAATATTTCCGATATTTATAAAGATGTCAATTTACAATATTACTACTCCGATGTTGACCATCCGATGGATACGAAATTCAGAAATTCTGGTGCGACGAAATATATGACTGCTCAGCTTAAAACAACAATGCAAGGCTTAAAACTTAAAAACACTTTTGACATAGAAGGACATACACTTTTAATCGGTCTTGATGGAAGTAAAAGAACGTGGGAAGGCGGAAAATATAGAACTGATGTAAATACGGGAACAGTAGATAACATTTCTACAATGTTAACTCATACAGATACAAAAAACAGAGCTATATTTGCAAAACTTGATAAATCTTTCGGTGATTTAGATGTGACACTTGGTGCCAGATATGATTCTACAGAAATCACACCTGATGATATAACAAAACAATCAAATGACTACAACGCTTTGAATGCGAATATTTTAACTTCGTACAACTTAACTAAAGAAAATAAAATATTTTTTGGTATTGGTCAAGCTTCCCGTGTTCCGGATGCCAGAGAGTTATATATAGTTACAACCGGTACGCCGAATTTAAATCAAACAACAAATCAAGAAGTTGATTTAGGGTATGAGTTAGAAAATGATTTAATGAAGTTTAAAATCAAAGGTTTCTACTCCAAACTAAAAGATTATATCTACTACAATAAATCGCTTGCAACAAGCAACTTTCAAAACATTGACGCAACAGTTTATGGTGCAGAGTTAAGTGCTTCTATTTATGCGACAGATGAGATTACGGTTGACATGGGTGCCTCTTACAAAAAAGGTGAAAAAGACAATGCTTTAGCCGGTCAGACGGATAAAGATTTAGCAGACATCGCACCTCTAAGAGGAAACTTAGCAGTCAATTATGAGTACATGAACCAAAGTGTTGCAACTCTTGAGGTACAAACTTCAGATAAATGGGATGATATAGACAGTGACAACGGAGAACAAACACTTGATGCCTGGACAGTTTTGAACTTCAAAGTCAAACATGCAGTGAACAAAAACTTTGACTTTACTTTAGGTGTAAATAATTTACTTGATGAAACTTATGCAAAATCAAATACTTATGCTGATTTAATTTTAGTTAGTACGGGAACAACTGATGTAATGCTTCTCAATGAACCGGGAAGATATGTTTACACAAACCTGACTTTTAAATTCT
>CALCGG010000076.1 GCA_937900945.1 uncultured Sulfurimonas sp.
TTTCATTGGCAGAAGTATAACTGAATAGTTAGTAATATACAAGCTTTTACAATTTATAATCCAAAAAACAATTAATTATAATCATAAATGTTACATAATAAAACTTCCTTATGATAAGATATTTGGATAAGATTATGCTATCAAAAGGAGTCCTTATAGAAACTTTTATTATTTATGCTATTGGCATTAGCCTGAGTGTTTTTTTTCTTTACTTTATTGGTATTTTATTTGCACCTTTTGCTCCAGACGGTGTTAAAACTGACCATTTTGAATGTGGCTTACCTGCGAGTAGTTCAACTCCAAAAAAAGCTAATTTTGGCTTTTTTATGTTCGCTATTATGTTTATCGTTGCGGATATGACAGGTCTGTTCTTCACTCTGTTTGTTTATGCTAATGATTTTCATGCCCAAATTATCGCCAGTGTTTTTGCAGTCATTATAGCAATTGCTATTACGCTCTCTATGAAGGAATATAATCATGCTCAGAGTCTTTGATTTTTTTGCACATGCCAAAAGCGAAAGCCTTTGGATGGCGCACTTTTGTACAGGTTGTTGTTCGCTGGAAATGGCAGCTGCTATGGGACCTCGTTATGATTGGGAGAGATATGGATTTCTTCCAACTCCGACTCCAAGGCAGGCTGATATACTTATCATAACAGGACTTGTAACGAAAAAGATGCTTCCTGCTCTGCTTCGTACTTATGCACAGATGCCTGAGCCGAAATATGTTTTAGCTCTTGGTGCATGCTCGTTCGATGGCGGACCTTATAACGACTCTTTAGCGGTTATAAAAAATCCTACGGAGATTCTTCCGGCTGATGTCTTTGTTGCAGGATGTCCGCCTAAACCTGAAGCTATTATCAGTGGCATGGAAGAGATTAAGAAAAAAATGAAGAAAGGAATTCCTAGTGCGGCAAGTCAGGGCGGGCTTTGGAGGGAGATGAAATTTTAATGCAGAACATAAAAAATATTTTAACCTCGTATGAGACTGAGTATGTTGAAGATTACAAAAAAGTATGGATAAAAACAAAATTAGAAAAAAGCAGTGATTTACTTGAGGTTGCTAAAGCATTACAAGAAAATGGGCTTAGAACCATATCTACCGTTTCTGCCACAGATTTTTTATCAGAAAATAAAATCGAGATGAACTACTTTTTTGAAGACATTTTAACAAAACGAAATTGTTGGTTAAAGTGCGACATCCCTAGAGAAATAGAAAACTGTAGTATTGATTCTATCACACCTCTTTTTGCCGGAGCTGATTGGCATGAGAGAGAAGTTTTTTCTATGTTTGGTATTAAATTTACTGGTCATCCTGATTTAAGACCTATCATAGTGTCGCAAGATTTTTATGATAAAACACCTTTTAGAAAAGATTTTGATTGGGATGCGCATGAGGAAAATATTGTAGAAAATATGAATATGATTGCTGAGTCTTTTGCAAATGAAGAGGAAGAAAATGAAAAAAAGCTTGACCCGCATGGTTCAGATACTATTCTAAATTGGGGACCTACTCATCCTGCAAGCGGACCAATCAGACTAAAAGTTCATTGTGACGGTGAAGATGTAATTAGTATAGACCCGGACATTGGATTTGTTTGGAGAGCGCTGGAACATCTCGTCACAAAAAAAGATTTTATCGGTGCTATAGTAGCAGTTGAGAGATTGTGTTTTATGGATAATATAAACTCTATGGTCGGCTATTGCCAAGCTGTAGAAGAGATAGCCGGTGTTGAGATAACAGATTTTGCAAAGTACATGCGGGTTGTTCTGGGAGAAGTCGCACGCCTTTCTTCACATATGATGGGTATGGCCGGTTTTTATAATGCCATGGGATTACATACTGTCATGATGTGGAATATGGACATGAGAGAGTTCTTTTTGGACTTTTTAGAAAGCTACAGCGGGGCAAGAATAGCAACGGCTGCAATTGAGCCTGGTGGAGTTCGTTATGGACTACAGCCAAATATGCTTATGGAACTTCAGTCAGCACTCGATAAATTTGACAAAACTAAAGATGATATCCGCGCAATTTTTATTAAAAATCCAACTATGAAACTTCGTGCTGCAAAACTGGGCATAATTACTCCTGATGAAGTGCTTGACTATGCTCTTTGCGGAGTTGTGGCCCGTGCAAGCGGCGTTAAGACTGATATCCGTATTGATGAGCCTTATGCTGCTTATGCAGATATAAAAATGGATTATGTAACGCAAAAGAGCGGTTCATCGCAAGACAGACTGATTCAGATTTTTGAGGAGATGGAGCAGTCTATCGACATCATAAAGCAGGCTAAAAAGCATATTGAAGAAAAAATAGAATCCGGAGAGTTTGACCCGATAAAAGACCATATGGTAAAAGTACCTAAAAAACTTCCAAAAGGGGAAGCTATAAGCAGGGTTGAATGGGCAAGAGGTGAGGTTTTAATGCACTTGGTGACTGAGGACAAAGCAACATCTCCATACAGACTTAAAATGAAAGCTCCAAGTTTCAACCATACGATGATGCTAAATCATCTCTTAGCCGGAGAAACACTCTCCGATATCCCTCTTGTCTTTGGCAGTCTTTACATCTGCCAAGGCGATTTAGACAGGTAGGGGGGCAGATATGGAAATGTTATTTCATGTAGTTGTTTTCCCTGGGCTTTTATATGTTCTGTTGTGGACAGTAGCTCTGTTTTGGTTTTTTAGAAAGTTTATGGCGGCTCTTCACAAGCGTATTGGTCCAAGCTTTAATGGTCCAGGGGGAAGTTTTCAAACGCTTTTTGATTTAAGTAAACTTCTTACAAAAGAGAGCATAACACCAAAAGGCGTCAATCCTTATCTTTTTTCGATGATGCCTCTTCTTGCAGCAACTATCGCCATGTTGCCAACAGCTTTAATCCCTTGGACACCAACCATTACTGTAGTAGAGAGTCAGTACAGTTTACTTGGACTTGTAGTACTCATAGGAATAGAGCCTTTTTTACTTTTTTTAACAGGTTTTGGTTCAGATAACAAGTACTCTTTTTTAGGCGGTATTAGGATTTTAACTCAGATGATCTCCATGGAGACATCATTTTTTCTTGCAGCACTTTCTCCTGCCATACTTTTTGGAACACTGAGCCTGCAAAGTATCGTAGAACAAAGTACTTGGTTAAGCTTTTGGATTTTACTTCCTGGTTTTGGTTTGTATTTCATAGCGCTTCTCGGTTTGCTCGAACAACCGCCGTTCAATATCCCAGATGCAGAACAAGAAATTGTTTACGGTTTTTACACGGAATACAGCGGTACAAACTATTTTCTCCTAAAACTGGCAGAATTCGCTGAGTTCATGGCTGTATTTGCCGGAGCTGCCACACTCTTCTTAGGCGGATTTAAAGGTCTGTTTTTTGAGAGTTACTTCTGTCTTTTTATAAAGATGATAATCGTAGCCGTATTTATGATGGCTATCCGTGCAAGTACTCCTCGTATAACTATGAAGCATATGCTCGACTTTTCCTGGACTTATTTAGTTCCACTTTCACTTTTGAACATCGCCTGGATAATGCTGGCAAAAATATTTATTTTTGGAGCTGTGTCATGATTTTAGAACTACTTAAAAAAGTGCTTCGTGTCTCAAAAGCTTTAGCTGTTAAAAGTCCGGCGCAGAAGGATGTGCGTTATCAGACTATGCATCCGACTGAGCGTTTCAGAGGACAACACACTATAGACTATGAAACTTGCATAGGGTGTGATGCTTGTAATAAAATTTGTCCGGTTCATGCAATCACCATGAAAGAGTTGCCGTTTAAAAAGCAAAATATTGTTCCTGAGGTAAATCTTTCCGTATGTATTTTTTGCGGACTCTGTGAAGATGTTTGTCCGACTAAACCGGAAAAATCTATCGTTTTAAGCGGTGGAAGATATGACATGTTAAGCGGTGGATGGCATGCAGATCAAGAGCAATTCTGGGTACATGTAGATATTCCCCAAAGTTACATAGACAGCAGACTGGAAGAGGAAGAAGCCTCCCGTGTTAAAAAAGAGCTTGCTGCCAAGAAAAAAGCTGCCGAAGCCGCAGTAACAGATGGAACTCTTAAAATACAAGAATCTCAAACAGGAATGCCTGATTTCGTTGGAGAAAACATATGAATATAGTTTTTTTAACCATTGTTTTAGTTCTTGCAATTGCATCATTGACTCTTAAAAAGAGTGTTGCGTCTCTCATCTCTTTTGCGCTTATGATGCTTGTTTTAGGGCTTTACTATATATCTTTAGATGAAAAACTTTTAGGGTTATTTCAAATCTTTGTGTATGCAGGCGGTATTTCTGTGCTGATGCTTTTTGGTATAACACTGATTGGGACTGAATTTCCTCCTGCAAAGAAAAACCCTTGGACAGCGCTTATTTCATTTTTATTCTTTGTTTTCATAGTTGCACTTTTTTGGAATAATCATACTCTTTTAATTGCGCATGGAACAGGAATAATAGAGAGTAAAGAGCTATTTGCCAAGTCATATAGTGATTTTGTCATTATCTTTGCACTCATTGGCGCGAGTCTGCTTTATGGAACTATTAAGATGATAGGTGTGCTTAAACCTAAAAGGAGAAAAGATGTTTGAGGTTGACATGATATTTGCTTTTGCTCTGTTTAGTGTAGGACTTTTCGGCATCACATCCCACAAAGATTTTTTGCGTATATTTTTTTCCTTGGAGATGTTGATTAATGCGGTTATTTTGATGCTTGCATCCAGTGCGCACTATTTAGGATTGCCACAAAATCTTCCTGTTGCGTATATGTTTATCATTATTGCAACTCTTGAAGCTGCTGTTGGAATCTTGATCTTCGCTGCTGCAAATAAGTTTACACATGTGAGTGTTCCCGATGAACTGAGTGAGGGATTAAACAAATGAATATAGAAATATATTTTTTATTACTTTTGCCATTTGTTGGAGCTGTTGCTACATTTATCGCTGGAAAACAGAATAAAAATCTGGCCTTTTGGTTTGCTGAAACAATCGGTATCATTCTATTTTTACTGACTTTTTACACTTTTATTACATTTAGCGAGCCTTTAAGTTTTGATTTTAACTGGTTCACTTTTGGAGAGACAACTTTACCTTTTGGTATTTATATCGACAATCTATCTCTTGTCATGCTGCTGATTGCGACCGGGCTTGGCGCACTCGATATCCATTTCGCACATGACTACATGGCAGAGGAAAAAGATCAGGCAAGATACTATGCAAAGATATTGTTTTTCATAGGTGGAATGATTTTACTTGTCAGTGCTAAAGAGCTAACCGGCTTGTTTGTTGGTTGGGAATTCATGGGACTTGCAAGTTACCTTCTTATCTCTTTCTGGCATCAAAATACGGCACCGGCAGATGCAGGTGTCGCAGCATTTTTATACACGAAGTTTGGAGATATTTTTCTTTTTGCTTCCATCGGTTTACTGTTTTATTACGCTGGAACATTGGATATGATGAAACTAAACCAGCCGGCAGTCAATGGCATGATAAGCACGAGTGTGACGCATATGATAGCCATATTTATTTTTATTGCAGCCATTGGCAAGTCTGGACAATTTCCACTCTTTCCATGGCTTATGAGAGCGATGGAAGGTCCGACAACAGTTTCCGCTTTAATCCACGGTGCTACTATGGTTAACAGCGGTATCTACATTGTTGCTAGACTTTTTGACTTTTATGTTGCAGCGGAAGCGCTTATTGTTGTTGCCGCTGTTGCCGCATTGAGCGCTTTTATCGGTGCGACTTCTGCTTTAGTTCAGGATGAACTAAAAAAAGTATTGGCATATTCAACCATGTCACACCTTTCCCTTGCTTTTATAGGCTTGGGAGCCGGCTCTTTAGCTGCTGGTATGACTCATCTCGTAAACCATGCAATTTTTAAAGCTCTGTTATTTTTAGCTGCGGGAGCAGTAATTTTATCTGCCCATCATGTGAAAGATTTATGGAGATTAGGCGGACTAAGTCATAAGTTGACACTTAGCGCTATATTTATGGGAATGGGAGTACTCTCACTGAGTGGAATTCCTCCTTTTAGCGGCTTTTTCTCAAAAGATGCTGTTTTAGCTTCGACGATTTTAAATCCGCAAACTTACGGTTTAATTAGTACTCTTACTATTATTGCCGGTGTTCTCTCCATCGCCTATGCAGGAAGATTATGGACACTTATATTTGCCGGCAGACCCAGAGACAAAGAACTTTATGACAAA
Source organism: uncultured Sulfurimonas sp. (assembly GCA_937900945.1). GTDB lineage: Bacteria > Campylobacterota > Campylobacteria > Campylobacterales > Sulfurimonadaceae > Sulfurimonas. The sequence continues at coordinate 6,197 of CALCGG010000076.1, forward strand.
GTACAAACACCATCAAAGTTCTGGATAGCCTTGCCTCTTGGAGCTATGGCTGCTGCTACTTTAGTTTTGGGGAATTATCAGGAAGAGTTAACGCATTTCATTACAAAAAAAGATCATATTAAACTCCATGTGAGTTGGCTGTTGCCATTTATGATGATTGTTCTTTCTTTTCTGGTTTTTCTGGTTTATTATTTTTATAACCGCAGACCTAATTTAAGAGAAAAAGTATCTGCTCAACCGCTTATGAAAACTATTCGTCAGGTTTTATTGAACGGCTATTACATTGAAGCGATGATTACATGGTTTGCTAAAAATATAGTTGTAAATGTTGTGGCTAGGAGTATTAGCTGGAGTGAAAAACACATAATTGACGGTGCGGTAAACGGCATGATACATGTCAGCCATGCCACCTTTGTTCTCTTCGGACGAACTCACAGTGCAAAAGTAAGCAATCAAGCTGGAGCTATGCTTTTAGGTGCTCTGGCTATTGTGATGATAATTTTTATAGGAAGTGTGCTGTGAGTTATCTTTTACTTATTTTTCTTCCGATAGTTCTTTCACTGTTAGTTTATTTCATAACCAGAAATACAGGCAGTGCAAAATATATGGCACTAGGTTTCTTTGTTGTAATGTTAATTCACAGCACATATCTTTACACACAACTGCCAGAGAGCGGCTACATGTTGCTGGGCAGTTTTTTAAATATAAAAGCATTTGATTTTGAGCTTGTTTTACAGGTTGACCGTTTGAGTGTGATTATGCTTTTGCTCACCTCTATACTGCTTATTCTGGTAGCACTCTCAAGCTGGACGGTGAAGAAACAAGCTGCATATTTTTCACTCCTTATCTTCTTCTCAGGAGCTATTTTCGGTGTTTTTATGAGTACAAATTTCATGTGGTTCTTTATCTTCTGGGAACTTACACTCATTCCCATGTACTTTTTAGTCGGGATCTGGGGAGCTGAGGGTCGTGTATATGCGGCTGTGAAGTTCTTCTTATATACACATGTAGCTTCTATGTTCATCTTGCTTGCATTTTTTCTCATCTATAAACAGAGTGGAACATTTGACATGACCCTCATCAAAGATGCCGTTCTTGTGACACCAGCTTTAATCTGGTGGCTTTTATTTGTCGGCTTTGCTGTTAAGATGCCACTTTTTCCATTTCACACTTGGCTGCCGGATGCACACGTTCAGGCACCTGCCCCTGTTTCAGTTTTACTAGCCGGTGTACTTTTGAAAATGGGTGCCTATGCCATGATAAGAATGGTGATTTTGATGCTGCCTCTTCAGGCACAAAAATATGCTTGGGTTATTTTGGTTCTTGGACTTTTGAGTCTTTTATATGCAGGTTTTATGGCTCTTTATGAGACACATGTTAAAAAGATGGTCGCTTACAGTTCCATCTCTCATATGGGACTTGTTGCCATCGCCATCTCAGCTATCAGTTTTGATTCACTGAGCGCTGGATTGTACGAGATGATTGGACATGCTTTCATTATCTCGCCTTTGTTTTTGATTGCCGGATTTTTACACCATAAAACTGGCAGTTGGCAGATGGGTGACATGGGTGGTATCATGCAAAAAGCACCTTATATCTCGGCTATTTTTGTCTTAGCCGGACTTGGAGCTTTAGGACTTCCGGCAACTATGGGTTTTATCGGAGAGATAACTATTTTGATTAGTGCGATTGAGACTTACGGAACATGGCTGATTATTATTTTGCTGGGTTCTATGCTTTCAGCTGCCTATCTTATCTGGACATTCCGCCGCGTGATTTACGGTGAGATGAGCGAGCTGGTTATGAAAACTGATTTTACCATGTCAAAGCCTGAGTTTATATCACTTGTAATATTCGCAATTTTCATAGTTCTTTTTGGAATTTACCCACAGCCGCTTTTTGATATGATTAACCAGACTTTTAGTGCTTACACAAGTATAGGAGGTGCCTTATGAGTGCTTTTGTTATTTTATTTTCCTCGGCACTTTTTTCTTTTGGTATCCATAAATTATCAATATTAAAATCACTAGGTATGACTGCTTTGGCAGTTGCCGGAGTATTAGCTGTTCTAGGTTACACTACACCGCTAAATGGTTTCAGTTCAAGCAGTGCAATCCAACTTTTTGAAGTTATGGTATTTATAGTTTTAGGTGCTGTGATACTCAGTGAAGATGAAAACATCAATATAACTCAGTCTCTTTTTATAGCAGCGGCTTCTGTTTTGGTGTTAGAGAGTGCAACGCTTTTAACTTTTGTCATCTCTTTTGAAGCGCTTAGTATCATCTCTTTTATCTTGGTGAGCAACATTAAAGATGCAACTCAGGCTGAGGGTGCTGTGAAGATGTTTATATCCGGTGCAATCGCAACAGGCTTAATTGTCTTAGGCTTGACTCTTTATGCACTTGAAGGACATTCCCTCAATGAAGCTGTTAACATAAAAGCCGGCATTTTTGGAACTCTTGGCTTATGGGTTATGCTTATGGGACTGTTCTATAAACTTACAATCGTTCCCATGCATAGTTGGGCGGCTGACAGTTACGCACAGGTAAGACCTTCCCATGCAGCGATTCTCTCAGGTGTTGCCAAAACTGTAGTTGTGATAGCTACTTTTTATATATTTTCACCTTTTATTTTAGAAAACTTGAGTTTTAATACGCCGATTTTAGTTGTTCTTTCAGTTGCAACCATGACACTTGGAAATGTTCTTGCATTGTTTCAAAAGAAAATAGGGAAGATTCTAAGCTATTCTTCCATCGCGCATGCCGGCTACATGTTGCTGGCATTTGCGGCAGTACAAAGCTCTTACGCGTCCACAGGACTACTTTATATTGCTATTGCCTATATTTTCATGCAAACGGCACTTTTCCTGCTTCTTGATAAACTATCAAACGGTGCCAGCGATATGACACTGGAAGATTTTAAAGGCTTGGCAGACAAAGATAAATTCAGTGCACTCTTTTTTACAATACAACTTTTTTCACTCGCAGGTATTCCGCTTCTTGCAGGGTTTATCTCTAAAGCAGTTTTGGTGTATGCGGTTGTGGATGCAGACATGACGATTGTCGCGTTGATAGCTTTACTTAACTCGGCTTTATCGGTAGCTTACTATGCGTGGATTATTAAACATATCTATTTTGATGAAGCAAATAGAAAAAATAAAATTGCAAGTGTACAAAAGATGCCACTCATCGCACAAACTGTTTTGCTGGCGGGAACACTTTATTTCGGTGTTTTTGCTTACAGCGTGTTCTCAGTCACTCTTTGACCGTTACATGTAAATCCTTTTTACATGTAGCAAACACTAACCGAATAACTTACTGAAAAACCCTTTTTTCTTTCCAAGTTCTTTATCTATCATCTTAAAATAAGCATCGATTCCGAGCAAACCTACTTCCGCTCTTTTTACCATTTTATCTTTTCCGATTACAGTAGTCAAGGGAACACCTCTGACCATAAATTTACTTGTGAGCTTTGGATTACGGGACACATTCACTTTTGCAATCACCACACTCTCTTCCTTGTAATGCTCAGCCAGATTTGGAAGATAAGTCAGTAGGGTCTGACAAGGGGAACATGTATCACTATAAAAATCTATAAACACTACAGAATCAGTTTTTTCCATAAAAGAGGGATAAGTGGAATCTGTTAGTTCTAAAATATTTGTCATTTGGCTTCCTTTTAAAATTTTAAAAAAAAATACTCATACAGCATCATGACATAAATCAAGAAATTTATATATTAATGTGATAAGATTGTGATGTTTAATTATAAAAACAAAGGAAGAATTATGTATAAAAATAGAATTATGTTAATATTACTTGCAGTATCAATGGTTACATTACAAGCATTTGCTTTTTCAACAGCTCAGACAACAGCGAACAATACATCAAAAGAATTATCAATAAAAGCTGAAATGAATGAGTGTATAAAAACGGCTGAATCAAAAGAGGCTATTTATAGTTGCTTAGAAACTTATAAAGTGGCTAATTGTGTAAATATAGCTGAATCAAAAGAGGCCCTTTATAGTTGTTTAGAAACTAAATAATTATTCTATACAAGCGGCTAAATTAAAAGTAGATATTGATTTAAAAGAAATTTGTGTCAATTTAAATTTCTGGATATTGTCCTTCATAAAATGAGTTACAGCTAATTCTAGCTGTAACTCATTCTCAAATACCTATTAATATAAAGATAACCACAGATATGAAAAAAGTTCCGATTACTATTTGAATTGGCGTAACTATTAAGATCAGTCTTAATAAAAAATTACATTGTATAGAATACAAATAATTACAAAATACCTAACTTACAGCTTCTAGCAGAATATTTAAATGCCTTCATATAGTAGACCTCTTGCATAATCCCTTTTTTTGATTGTTTTTAGTGATGTTAAAAAATTGAGGAAAATTTACTTTTTAAAAATGGTGGCCAATCTCGGATTCCAAAAATCCATCCACTAAATACTACGAAATACCAAGAATACGGGCTTTAAGAAAATTAGAATTTTAAAATAATTGGTACTTTTTCGCATATAACTACACAAAAACTACACAAAAATAATATATGGATAAATGGCTTCGAATACTTGAAAATAAGATATAATAAGAAGAATAAATATTCTTAACGAATATGGAGCGATAAAATATTATGAAACAATATATTATAATTATTCTTATTGCTTTACATCTTATCAGTAGCACTCTGTATGCAACTGCAAGTTTTTCTAATCAACATAATATTGACTTTAACACGCATGAATGTTCTTTTTATGAGCATGCACATGAACATCATCATACACATAACGGTTCTGCTCATCAACATAAACACAGTCATTCTCAAACAAATATGAGCGTATTAGATTTTTTTGTACAATTAGAACATACTTACCAATCAAATAATACTAATCCAAAACAAAAATACTTAGAAACAAGACACTTTATTGCAAATCCTGAACTAGAATCTATCTTCCGTCCTCCAATAGCATAACTATTTAACTCACACAAATTACATCAACACTATTATCGAGGAATAAAATGAAAATAATTTTTATATTAGCCTCATTTCTTTTACTTAATACCACGGTTTTTGCACATGGTATTTCAGCATCAGATATGCAGGCTATGATTGAGGGCGGAAACCTTCGTTACATCTGGCTGGGTGCGACACATATGTTAAGCGGATATGACCACCTGTTATTTCTATTTGGTGTTATATTTTTCTTAACGACAACTAGGGATATTATTAAGTTTGTGACCATTTTTACCATTGGACACTCAATAACACTAATCTTTGCCACTTTTATGAGTATCAATGCAAATTACTACTTAATTGATGCAGTAATAGCACTGAGTGTTATCTATAAAGCTTTTGACAACAACAAAGGTTTTCAAAACTATCTTGGAGTAAAATCGCCGAATTTACTTATTATGGTTCTTCTTTTTGGACTTATACATGGATTTGGGCTTTCTACAAGACTGCAACAGTTGCCATTAGGCGAGCAAAACTTTGACATGTTAATGAAGATAATTTCATTTAATGTCGGTGTTGAACTTGGACAAATTATTGCTCTAGCGATTATGCTTATTGTATTAACTCAGTGGAGAAAATTGGCATCATTTGCAAAATTCAGTACAATTACGAATCATGCATTAATGTTTGCCGGTTTTATGTTACTTCTTATGCAGTTACATGGATATTTACACACAGCAAACGAAGAAGAATTTGGGTTCAATAAGGATGCTCATACCCATACGCACTTAGATATGGAAGCAGCTAAACAGAAAAACTATCAGCACGATAGATTATAAAAGGAAAAAAATGAAAAAATTAATCAAAACATCACTTATTACAGCTCTGTTGGCTTGTAGTTTTAACCCACTGTATGCAAGCGGAAGTCACGACCATGGCGGGCATAGTCACGCTCAAAAAGAGGTAACAAAAGAGTATGCTCAAAATGTAGCTATAAAAGAAGTTAAAAACTTAGTTAAAAATAATAAAATTGACAATAGCTGGTCAAATAAAACAGTTGCTAATGCAGAGAAAAAAAAGTTTGAACATGATTTTGAGTGGGTTTTCAGCTTTGAAAACAAAGATATTAAAGAGACTGCAAAACAAACACTTTATGTTTTTGTAACTCTGTATGGTGAATCAAACGGGGCAAATTACAGCGGTAAATAATTTTATAAGCACTCTGTTGTGAGACAGACTGCTTATTACATATCAAGGAGTGACGATTGGTCTACTATGCGACAAAATTAATTATTACAGCACTTTTAATTGTACTAATATCCGAAATAGCAAAGAGAAACAGTTTGGCTGGTGCTCTATTGGCAGCTATCCCTTTGGTGTCAATATTAGCTATGACATGGATGTATGTAGATACAAATAACAGCAGTAGCGCAGTGGAGTTTTCAAATAGAATTATTTGGTTAATTGCTCCCTCAATGACTCTGTTTATAGCTTTTCCAATATTGATAAAAAACGATTTCGGCTTTTATCCGAGTATGCTTATCTCTATCTTGATGACTATATTTGCTTATTACAGCGTTATCTTTATTCTAAATAAATTTGGAATTAAATTATAATTAACTTTACAAATGACATATTATGCTAAATAAACAAGAAATAAACTTTATATTCAATACTCTTATGCCAGTTAGTTTAAGCAAAATAAAAGAGGGTGAATATAAGTCAAAGCTTCAACTGTTTTTTAATGCAAACAATCCTGACAATTTTATATCACTTGATACTAAACTAGAAAAAGAAAATCTCACAAAAGAGCAACATTACGAAAAAGCTTTTAAAGATACGATAGATTATTTTTTCTAGAACTAAAATTAAATAATCAGAAGCAATACTTTTCAAAAGAAAGCCTATATGAGTTTAAAACAGACATATTATATTTGTTGACATATAATCAATCGGGGACCGTTCATAATTCCGTGTCAATCGGGTAAAATTATATTTACCCAAGGAATGACATATGAAGATAGAAATCGATGTAGAGCAATTTGCTCGTGATATAAAAACTGGTAAAAGCATCGGCAGTTCAGATGGAGCATTAGGCTCCCTGATTAAACAACTTACAGAAGCTGCACTTGCATCTGAAATAGATTCTCACCTTTCTCAAGAAACAGAAAGAACGGCTACAACTCAAAGACAATGAAGAGTGATCATGGAACTTTTGAACTCGATGTACCACGAGACCGCAATGGCAGTTTTGAGCCTGAAATTGTAAAGAAGAATCAAACCAGCATGACTGGCGAAATCGAAGAGAAGATTCTTTCACTTTTCGCATTGGGCAACAGTTACTCCCAGATAGCTAAATATATAGAGGATTTTTACTGTGTAGGCTTTTCTAAAGCTACTATTAGCGCCGTAACCGATAAGATAATCCCACAGTCATAAGGATAGTTCAATGACTTTAGACGTATATGCACAGTATATGCCACAAAAAGATTTTACACATGGTTTAGGATTTGTTCGTTAACACATTACTACACAAAAACTACACAAAAGTTTTTTGACGGTTTTTAGTCATGTTAAAAATTGAGGGAAAATTACCTTTTAAAAATGGTGGCCAATCTCGGAATCGAACCAAGGACACAATGATTTTCAGTCATTTGCTCTACCGACTGAGCTAATTGGCCATAATAGTAAATTTTTTAAAAGGTGGTGGCCAATCTCGGAATCGAACCAAGGACACAATGATTTTCAGTCATT
>CALCGG010000077.1 GCA_937900945.1 uncultured Sulfurimonas sp.
TTAGTTTGCTCTTGGATGGCTATATAAGCCTCTTAAAAAAACATGGAGTGATAATTATGAAAAAAATAGAAGCGGTTATTAAACCATTTAAACTTGAAGATGTAAAAGATGCATTGGCAGACATCGGAATCACAGGTATGACTGTAAGTGAAGTAAAGGGTTATGGTCGTCAAAAAGGACATAGCGAACTTTACCGTGGTGCTGAGTATGTTGTGGATTTTTTACCAAAGATTAAAATGGAAATGGTAGTAGCTGATGAGAGTGTTGATCAAGTAACAAGTGTCATTGTTGAAGCAGCCCGCACCGGCAAGATCGGTGATGGTAAAATATTTGTTAGCAATGTAGATAAAATCATCCGTATCCGTACAGGTGAAACTGACAGCGAAGCGATATAAATAGCAATATAAATATAGATTTTGCCCACTTTAAATGTGGGGAAAATCTATTCTTTCTTCAAACTTCTTTTCAAAATGATTAAAATTTAATCATTTTTTATTTTCAAAACTTCTTTTTTAAGCTAAAATCGTGACTTTGACTTTCTTCAAAGGATTCTACAATGATAGAAGCTGATTTTAAATACATCATCGACACTTTCTTTGCACTATTTTCAATGGTGTTAATTATATTTATGGTTCCTGGTTTTGCCATGCTTGAAGCTGGTCTTGTCCGTACAAAAAATGTCTCTAGCGTTTTAACTATAAACATTATGATTTATGCTGTTGCTTCATTGGCATTTTTACTTATTGGCTATAAACTGGCATTTGGAAGCTGGGATAATTCCAACATGAGTATATGGGCTGCATTTTTATTCCAAATGGCATTTGTCGGTAAAACCGTAAATATTATAAGCGGCGGCGTAAGTGAGCGGGTTAGAATCTTTCCTCTTTCTATTTTTGCTATTGTTATGGCTGCTTTAATTTATCCAGCCGTAGTAAATGTTAGCTGGGGAGCTGACATGATTTCCGGCACATTTTTGGACTTAAATATGTACGATTTAGCAGGTTCGACAGTTATCCACTCAACAGGTGGATGGGCACTTTTAGCGGCAATACTTATTATAGGTTCTCGTAAAGGCCGTTATGTAAAGGATGGAATCAGAGTTATTCCTGCTTCAAACATTCCATTGGTTGTCCTTGGTGCATTTTTACTTTGGATTGGCTGGTTTGGTTTTAATGGCGGAAGTGTCGGTTCTATCTCGAGCGTAGAAAATGCAAATGCAGTTGCCAAGACTATTATGAACACAAATACCGCCGGCTTAGCAGGAGCAATCATCGCGGCTGTATTAATGTACATACGATACAAATTATTTGATATTACAATGATTATAAATGGTGCTTTAGGCGGACTCGTAGCAATCACTGCCGGACCTGATTTATATGATATTTACACCCCAATCCTAATCGGTGCTATTGGCGGAGCTTTAGTTGTTTTCGCTGTACCAATTTTTGACAAGTTTAAGTTAGACGATCCTGTTGGTGCCTTGTCGGTTCACCTTATAAATGGCATCTGGGGAACTTTGGCAGTTGGTATATTTGTAGATGAGATTTCATTTATGTCCCAACTTAAAGGTGTTCTGGTAATTGCAGTTTTTGCATTTCTAAGCTCTTATATTGCTATTTATATCATTAATAAGTTTGTTAAATTCAGAGCTTCTGATGATGCGCAAGTTGAGGGCATGGATGTAAATGAATGTGGTGTGGAAGCTTATCCTGAGTTCAAAAGGGCAATATAATTTTTCACTTTAGCATGTGGAATAAATCTACATGCTAAATTTTAACATTTATGTAACACACTTTTAGATATTATCCTTTCCATGATTAAACACGCTAGCTCACTTTTCATCTCTTTAACACTTCACACACTTATATTATTTTTACTTTTCTACTCTTGGAAAAATATACCAATATTTCATAAAAAAGAGGCTCAAAATAAAGTTTGTGTAAAACTGCATTGTATAGTGGAAGAAAAAGTTGAGCATGTTCTAAAAAAAATAGATACTCCAAAACAACAAGAAAAAATTGTAAAAAAAGAGATAAAAAAAATAGTTCCAAAAAAAGTTAAAACTATAAAAGAAGAAAAAATTACCGTTCCTGTTGTAAAAGATAAAGTATTACCAAAAAAAGAGATAGTTCAAGAAATAGAAGAAATGCCGGAAGCTACACAAGAACCTGTTCAAGAAAAAAACATAGAAACTGTCTCTTATGAAGAAGTTCAAAAAGAGGATGAATATACTAGAAGCAAAAGAGTCAATAAAGAATATATTGATGCAAATATACAAAAGATTGTAAAACTCTTAAGTGACAACCTTTACTATCCAAGAAGTGCTAGAAAACGTGGAATTACCGGTGATGTTATAGTGAAATTTGAACTCTCAACAGAAGCGAAAGTAAACTCAATCGAAATTGTAACATCAGAAAATGACATACTTAGCCGTGCTGCTATAAAAACTCTAGAAGATTTATCAGGCAAATTTCCCAAACCAAATGAAGCCTTAGTTTTAGAAGTGCCTATAAATTATAATTTAAAAAACTAGTATAAAATCAACCCATTGGATATAAAATTTCTTGATGCACTTTATCACATGCACTCAACACTTCCTCATTAAGCACTAAATCCATTGCCGCCAGACTTGCGTCCAACTGTTCTGCTGATGTTGCTCCAACAATGGTAGAAGCTACAAAATCAAACTGTTTTGACCACGCAATGGCCATAGTGACCGGATGCAAATCATATTCTTGTGCTATTTTTAAATACTTTTGAGTAGAAGCCAATGTTTTATCGTTCATAAATCTGTCTGCCATGACTCTTAGTCGTTTATTGTGTGAGTTTATGTAGTCACTAAAACGACCGCTTGAGCTAGTTGCCTGATTATATTTTCCGCTTAAAACTCCCCCTGCCAATGGCGAATAAGGAAGCAGAGATATCTGTTCTTTCCTAGCTACAGTAGAGAGTTCATCTAAGAATCTTCTATTTAAAAGTGAGAAATTATTTTGGATAGACTCGAATCTTGCATAACTTTTATGCTCTGAACTCATAAGTGCTTTTGTAGTTCCATAAGCGGTGTCATTGGAAGTGCCGATATAGCGTACTTTTCCACTTTGAACGAGTCTGTCAAACGCCTTTAAACTCTCTTCTATCGGTACAACAGAATCCGGCCAGTGCATCTGGTAAAGGTCTATATAATCAGTACCAAGTTTTTTCAAACTTCCTTCAATTGCTTTTTCAATATGAAAACTGTCTATAGCCGTTAAGCCATGACGAATAGGAGGAACAAACCAGCCATTAGCGGCACCTGCTACTTTCGTAGCTAAGATAATACTATCACGATTTTTCGTCTTGAGCCATTTACCGACTATTTCTTCAGTAATCCCAACCTTGTCTGCACTTGGCGGAACTGGGTAAAGTTCAGCCGTGTCATAAAAATTTACACCCCCGTCATATGCTTTATCCATGATTTTAAAAGCTTCTTTTTCATCACACTGAGTGCCGAAAGTCATCGTTCCCATGCATATCGGGCTGACTCTTAAACCTGTTTTTCCTATATATCTATAATTCATAATTTGACCTTTGCCTTCTTATCTGATGTTTTCTACCAATTTTTGGAAAAACTTCAACAAGTGAATAACGAGTTTTATTATACCGTCCAATTGCAAAAGAAAGTTCAAGCTCTGCCAGTTTTTTGTAAAAAGTTATAACCTTTTGCGCCTCTTTATCCGACTTTGCATCTTAGCCATAAATCTTAGCATATTTTGTGTATAATTTTTTTATGAAAAAGACTAATATATTTGCAGATATTCCAAAACAGTTGCACGAAGAGTTGTTTGAAAATATAATCTCGAAAGATAGTTTAAAAATTGAACGGATTATCTCAAAAGGGCATATTTCACCAAACTCTGGTTGGTATGACCAAGAAAATGATGAATGGGTTATCGTTTTACAAGGGGAAGCTGTTTTGTCATTTGAGAATAAAGAAGAGGTAAGACTTAAAGCCGGTGATTACATAAACATACCAGCTCACACAAAACATAAAGTTTCATGGACTCTTCCTGAAAAAGAAACAATCTGGCTAGCTATACACTACTAAATTAATCTCTTTTAGTAGTTTTTCTTTTTTTCTTTGAAACCGGTTTTACAAAAGCTTTTTTGGCAGGTTTTCTTTTATGCTTTTCAACGGGCTTTTTATACTCGCTCTTAGCTTTAAATTCTTCTTCATCTTTTCTTCTTATTGTTGGGTCCGGCTCAAACCCTGGAATTGTCTCTTGGGGTATTTTCATCCCTATAACACGCTCAATCTCTCTCACATCAAATTTTTCATAAATGTCTAAAAGTGAAATCGCTTCACCATCTCTCCCGGCACGACCTGTTCTCCCTACTCTATGAACATAGTCCTCAGCAACTGCCGGGAGTTCGTAATTTATAACATACGGAAGATGTTCTATATCTAAGCCGCGAGAAGCGATATCTGTGGCCACTAAAACTTTTATCGTACCCTCTTTGAATTGTGTAAGCGTTTTGAGTCTATTTGCCTGAGTTTTATCTCCATGTATTATCCCACATTTCAAACCATCTTTTTGCAGCTCTATAAACAAGGCATCAGCACTTACTTTAGTTCTTGTAAAAACTAGTACCTGCTTGAAGTTTCTAGAACCAATAAGATAAGCTAAAAGCTCCGCTTTTCTAGCGGTATCTACCATGTAAGCCACTTGATTGATTGTATCTACTGTTGAGTTCTTTTTGGATGTTTCTATGAAAGCCGGTTTCGTTAAAACAAGCTTCGATAGTTTTCTAACCTTTTCACTGTATGTAGCTGCAAAAAGGAGTGTTTGATGACGCTTAGGTAAAAGTGGATGAACCTTTCTTATCTCTTTTGCAAAACCCATATCAAGCATTCTGTCCGCTTCATCTAGTACAAAAAACTCTACATGTGAAATGTCAAGCCCTTTTTCTACATGTTCCAAAAATCGCCCAGGTGTCGCGATGACAATATCAACACCTTTTTTAAGTGTGCGTTGTTGTGTTTCGATATCTTTGCCGCCAACTAAAACAACACAATCAATACTCATATGTTTTGAAAAACCTTTTATATCTTCAAAAATCTGAATAGAAAGTTCACGAGTAGGAGATAAAATAACCGCTCTTATAGCTCTATTTTCTGTCGCCTCGGTATTTCTAAGCTTTTGTAAAATAGGAAGTGCAAATGCAGCAGTTTTTCCGGTTCCTGTTTGAGCAGTGGCGAAAATATCACTTTTAGCTAGCACTAAAGGTATAGCTCTTTTTTGGATAACAGTAGGATGCTCATAACCCAACTCTTTTATAGCTCCAAGAAGCGGTTTAATAAGTCCTAATTTTTCAAATGACATTGTTACCCTTTAATATTTAGTGGAATTTTAGCATATATAAGTTCTATATCGCTATAATCCACAAATATTAAATAATAAGTGTATAAAATGATAAGAAGAACTCTTAAAAAAACTAGCAAAAGTGAAAAGCTAAAAGCATTTATAGAAAAATATAAAATACCAAGAGAATACCTCTCTACAAACAGAAAAATGGTGTCGCGAGCTGTTTTAATTGGTCTGTTTATAGCGTTTATTCCAATGCCTATGCAGATGCTGGCAGTTGTTGCTATGATGCCTTTTGTCCGTTTTAATGTGCCTATCGGGGTTGCCATGTGTTGGGTTAGTAACCCTTTTACAATGCCGCCAATGTACTACATGGAATATCTCACTGGAAGTTTTATTTTGGGGATGAAACCTGAACCTGCTAAAATGACTCTTGATTGGTTTACTAATAATTTAGATAAGATTTTTATCCCTCTTTACACAGGAACAATTGTTTTTTCTGTTGTTGGCTCACTGTTAGCATACTGGGCAGTCAATCATTTTTGGAAGGGTTCCGTTGATAGAGACAGACTACTTCATCGTGATGATAGAAAATAGACTAAACTTTTAGTTTTTTACTCTTATAGTAAAAATAAATCCAGCCTAAAACCCCAACTAAACTCATACCAAGACTTAGAACTTGTCCAAAAGTTATCGCATCGCAGCAAATATATCCTATTTGAGTATCCGGGGCACGATAAATTTCTGCAATAAATCTAAAAATTCCATAACTGATACCATAAACAAAAGTAAGTTCTCCGCTGAATGTTTGGAATCTTCTATATACATAAACGACAATAAACACTCCTATTCCCTCTAAAATCGCCTCATAAAGCTGTGAAGGATGACGAAGTATACCGTCAACATAGATACCCCAAGAAACATCAGTCACACGCCCTATAAGCTCTTGATTCAAAAAGTTTCCAATCCGCCCAAAAACATAAGCCAAAGGTATGCTGATGGAAACCAAATCCATGATTTTTCCAAATGGCACCTTATGTTTTTTGGAGAAAAGATATGTACCAAGTAAAAAACCTATCAAAGCACCATGATAGCTCATCCCTCTTATACCAATGAATTCCCCATTCTGAAAAGGATTAAATATCTGCCAAGGGTGAGAGAGATAAAACCATGTTTGTTCATCATAAAACAGTATGTATCCAAGTCTGGCACCTAAAATCACACCTATTTCAACATAGATAAAATAGATATCGAGTTGATTCTTTGTAAAATCCAATTTGTCTTTTGTTATGAAATATTTTCCGATGAACAAAGCACTCACAAGTGCCAAAACATACATCATCCCATACCAATGTACCGGCAGTGAGAATATATGAAAAGCTATAGGATCAAATGTTTCGTATATATGGTTCCAGCTATCCATGCTTATTGTCTTAATGCTTCAGCGATAAGCTCGATAGGGTTTTTAAATACCGTCTCAACTCCGGCACCGCTCATAGAATTATTTATCTGCATGCGGCAGGCACTGCACTCTGCACTTACTATATCGGCACCCGTTTTTTTAATCATGGCTGCTTTTGGAACTCCGGCAGCTTTTGCAAAATGATATTTCTCAGTCTGCATCGTTACCCCGCCAAAACCGCAACAGGCATTCGGATCACTCATCTCTACGATTTTATAATTTTTGGATATAAGATTTCTAGGCTCTTTGTGGATGCCCTGCATCTTTTTTGCATGGCAAGGATCGTGATAGGTCACTATTTTTGTATCTTTTTTCTTTGAAGCCAAAAGTTGTTCCAAATGCGTATGGTGCTGCAGCCATTCTGTAGCCATAAAGATTTTGTCTTTTATAGCAATAGCTCTTGCCTTCCACTCCGGCTGGTCATGGAAATAATGTTCATAGTCAATTTTCAGCATCGCTGAACATGTGGCTTCTGGAACTATTATAGCTTCTATATCATCACCAAAACTCTCAAAATACTCAATATTGTATTTTGCATTTGAATCAACCGTATCAAAGTCACCTGTAAAATATGCAGGTGCTGAACAACATTTTTGGTCTTTCGCCAAAAAAGCATCAATCTCCAACGCTTTTAAAATCTCTAAAAGACCTTCCCCTACACCTTTATAATTATAATTACCCAAACATCCTATAAAAATAGCTACTTTTCTTTTCCCGCCATTGTTTATATTTTCTTCATGAGAATTTAAAAATGATGTTTTCATGAGACTTGGAAAAAGTCTGTCTGTTTTAAGCATAGGGAGGTTAAAGCGAGAGTTCATGGAATCGATATCTGCTTTTATTTTAAATCCGCATGTCTGAAATGTATAGCCCAACTTAAACGCTATGTCATTGAGCCATCTGTGGCGAAGAAGCAAAAAGAACGCTTTTTTATACCAGGCTATACCAAACTTTTGTGCTATATCTGAGCGAACTTGTTCTATTATCATATCAGTCGGAAGTGCTTTGGGACAAACTTCCACACAGTTTGTACATAAAAAACAGCTCTCAAAAATATCTTTTGCAGTTTTATCTAATTCTAAATTACCTTTATGATAAGCACCCAAAAGGTCTATAAAACCACGGGGAGAGGTAACTTCATCGGCATTCACATTATGGATAGTACAAACAGGTATACATTTTCCACATTTTACACACTCATCTGAGATAGCACTAAAATCAAATAGTTCTTCTGGCTTTTTACCCATCTCTACACCGTTTTTGAAAATGTCTTTTTACTTGACGCGTGATGTTTCATGTATGCATCAAAAGGCATCGCAATATTTCGTATAAGCAGGGTGCCCGTCTGAGAGCACTCTATATGCTTATCATCCATAGTAAGTAAATCTTCCTCTGCAAAAGGTCTTAAAGCTTCTATCGCATCTGCAAAATATGTTTTAAACTCAACATTGAAAAGCTTCTCAAATCTTTTTATATCAAGTTTAAAATTACTCATAAGTTCCATAATGACATATTGTCTGATTTGGTCATCTTCATTTAAAAGCACACCTCTCTCAAAAGGCAGTTTTCCTGCTTCTATGGCAGCTTCATACTCTTTCATATCTTTAAAATTCTGAGCATAGTAATCAACACCTTCACCGATGGAAGTAAGACCTACTCCGATTAAATCGGCTCCACCTTTGGTCGTATAACCTTGGAAATTTCTGTGTAATTCACCCTTTTTGATAGCCTTAAACAGCTCATCTTCAGGTTTTGCAAAGTGATCCATACCTATCATCTTGTAGCCATGCGTAGTTAAAAAATCTATAGTGTACTGCATGATTTGAAGTTTTTCATCCGGTAAAGGAAGTGTTGTTTCGTCAATCTTACGCATAGTCTTTTTAAGCCAAGGTACATGAGCATAGTTAAACACTGCAAATCTATCCGGATTTAAAGTAAGAGAAAGAGCAAGAGTCTCTTTAAAAGTCTCCAAAGTTTGATATGGAAGTCCGTAAATGAGGTCAACATTTACTGAATGCATGTTGTATTTTCTAGCCAAATCCATAGCATCTTTTGTTATGCTGTATGGCTGAACTCTGTGAACTGCGATTTGAACTTTTTCATTAAAATCCTGAAGTCCAAAACTCACACGGTTAAATCCGGCTTCGCTCATTACCTTCATCTGATCTTCATTAATATGACGGGGGTCTATCTCACAGCTGATTTCAGCACCATCTACAAAGTTTGGAAAATAGGATTTAATCTCCTCGATAATCTCTTTTAACTGTGCTGCTGAAAAGAAAGTTGGAGTTCCGCCGCCAAAGTGCATCTGAATCACTTTTCTATTACAATCCAAATGGGTAGATAATATTTTCAATTCTCTTTTTAGGTATTCCATGTAACGAAGCATCTTGTCTTCTTTAGAAGTAAAAACAACATTACAGCCGCAAAAGTAACATGCGTTTTTACAAAAAGGCAAATGAAAATAAAGGCTAAGTGGACGAGAAGGATCTTGTGATTCTAACTTTTTTATATATTCATCATATTCATAAGAATCACTAAATTCCAACGCTGTAGGGTAACTTGTATAACGTGGACCAGGTTTTGAGTACTTGGTAAACTTTGCGAAATCTAGCATTTTTAATCCTTAATGCTTTTAAAAGCAAAGCATTATAAGGCTTCGCTCGGACCACTATGGTCACAAAAGCTTGCCTCTTAACGAGGCGTAAATTTATTGTATTTTAATAATTAATGCGATTATCTCTAAAAAAGGTTAATAAAGCGATTAATTTATTTTTCAAATTCTCCAGCTAATCTTTGATAAATCTCTGAAGTATCCAATAATTCTTGATGCGTTCCGGATGCTACAATAGAGCCTTTTTGCATAACTAAGATTTTATCAGCATGTTCTATGGTGCTTAATCGGTGTGCTATTGTTATGGTTATTTTATCTTTTGTGTATTGATCTAAAGAGGCTTGTATTCTCTTTTCGCTCTCATTATCAAGTGCTGATGTTGCTTCATCAAAGAGTAAAAGTGAAGAGTGTTTGTATATCGCTCTTGCAATCGCAACTCGCTGTCTTTGTCCACCTGAAAGATTTGCACCGAATTCTTCCATTTTAGTGTGTATTCCATTTTCAAGAGAATCAACAAACACAGTAGCATCCGCAAGTGAGAGAGCTTGGTTTACTCTTGTTTCATCAATTTCCTGTCCATAAGCGACATTAGCCGCCAAAGTGTCCTGAAATATGTAAATTCTCTGGGTCACCAAAGAGATATGATGTTTGAGTGAATCACTGTTAAACTCTTTGATATTTTTACCGTTTATTGTGATTTCACCGCTGTCCGGGTCATAAAAACGAAGAAGCATATTGATAAAGGTACTTTTACCGCCTCCGCTATCGCCTACAAGAGCTATCTTTTCACCTTTGTTTATCATGATGCTGACATTGTTCAAAGCATGATAATCTTTATACTTCAGTACTACATTCTTAAATTCAACTTGCCATATATTTTCTCTTAGAAGTTCTTTTCCATCTGCTATCAAATTCTTAGTATCTAAAATCTCAAAAACTCGCTCGCTTGCCGCAATTGCATCCTGAATTCTTCTGTAAATGGAACTAATACGGCGGATGGGTTGAAAAACAAGACCAACAGCTGTTAAAAATGCTGTAAATTCACCAACACTCATCCTATCAGCATAAACTTCTTTTCCGCCGATAAAGATAACCGCAGCCAAACCAACTGCTCCAATAATCTCCATCATAGGAGAAACAAGTTCTCCAACATAAGTTGACTTCATATTTATCTTAAAAAACTTCCAATTTTCAACACTAAAACGTCTTAATTCATAATCTTCCGTGGCATTAGCCTTGATTATTTCACCGTTATTAAAAACTTCTGTTAAACGGGTAACAACATCTGCACTTTTTTCCTGTGAACGATGTGAATATTTTTTTAATTTTCTGGCAATAAGAATCAGCGGATAAATTATAAGCGGAACTAAAATCAAGGAATAAAAAGCAAGCATTGAGTTAAGATATATAACATACCCGATAAGCCCTATAACAGTGATGCTTTCACGAAAAAGTTCTGGCAGCATATTTGAGACAAAATATTCTATTCTCCCTATATCATTTACAACTCTTGAGATAAGCTCACCGCTTCTGTTCTTATATAAAAAGCTCATATCTAAAGTTATTATTTTATAAAGTAAAATTTCTCTAAGCCTTGACATAATGTGCTGACCGATATAGTTCATAAAAACTGTCTGTATATAGCGACCTAATGATTTTGCAAAATATATGACAATCAAACTTATAGGGATAATATAAAGCATCTCCTCTTTTTTACTTATAAACATATCGTCCATTAGAGGTTTCATGATTTGAGCAGTTGCTATTGTTGCAGCGACAGTTAAGATAATCCCAAATAACACAAATAAATATTGTAATTTATACTCTTTTATGTATGGCCAAAAACGCTTTAAGACTTTTTTCAAATATTGGTTCCTACTTTTGTGATTTAATCAAGTATTCTGTAACAGCTAAGCTGGCTTTATAGTACTCTTGACACTTTTTTTGTTCATCTGTGACAGCCTTGCCATCTTTAAACCCGCCGTCTTTTGACATCAAAACACCCTCATCATTAAAACCGCAATGCAAAATATTTTTATCGAGTAAATTTGTTCCGATGGCGGTATAGTTTATATCCGAAAGAGTTAAATTATACAAGGTTGGAAATATATCTTTATGGGAGGACGCCAATGTTGTATCTATAAGTTCTTTAGGTTTTAAATACTCCGGCAAATAAATATAAAACGGAATCTTTTTTGTCTGGGTATAGTAATCATCATATTTCATGATTCCTTCTATCGTATTATTATCCGCTGTTATAGAAACTACTGTATTTTGAGAGAGTGGTGAACTTTTAACAGCATCTACAAAGCCACCCAAGCTGTCAAGCGCATAAGCATAATCTCTAAATCTTAGTTTTGCCAGCTCCATATTACCTGTGATATGATTTTTTAAATTCTCTGAAATTACTAAAGAATTTGACCTATAATCATCGGGGATAGTATAGGGTGGATGATTGTTTGTAGTCAGCATAAAAATAAACTGTGGTTTTTTTGCATTTTGAAGTTTAAGCTGAGCATATTTATAAAGATACTGATCAAAAACTCCCCAATCATGAGAGATAGATTTTATGTCTGCTTCTAAAGCTTTTGCTATTGTAGCCTTTCCTTCAGAATGTTCAAACCCTTGCCTTGACATAAAAGCGCCAACATTTCTCCATGACAAGTCACCCCCATATACAAAAGTGGTCTCATATCCGGCATCTTGGTACACTTTTGCACTTGCCTGAGTAAAAGAAGTGTTGAGATAATTGCTTTGAGCAAAAGAAGTTGAATTTGGTCTAGCGGTAATATTTAGGAGCAAAGGCTCAAGCGAAACTATAGTTCCGTTTGAGCTTGAGATAAAATTTGTAAAGAGTGTGTCTTGCTCAAAATGTTTTTTCAATCTTCCCAAGATGTTAAAACCATCACTTTGATAGTCCAAAATCGGCGTTCCAAAACTCTCAACCATGACAACTACCACATTCGGTTTTGTAGCATCGATGAATTTATTTTTAGCTGTTTTATGAACGAGATTATTTAAAAAATTTGTTTTATCAATAGTGTCGCTTTGCTTGTAAACCTCAAATGCCTTTTCTATATTTCCTGCATAACCAACTCTTTTTATTAAATCATAATTTCCGGATTTACTTTTATTGTACTGCTCGTACGAATTAAGCATTGCATATCCGGCAGTTTGGGGAAGTTTATTTATAAATGAGTCCGCACTGACATCTGGAACATCTTTTGCCAAAGGGAAAATTCCAACAGAGCCCCTCCCTGTAACGCCGGTAAAAGCTAGAATAGTTATGAAAAAGAATATTTGTTTTGGAATATTCCATGCAACAAATACTCTATCTTTTCTCTCCAACGTTTTTAAGATAACAAAATACAAAAAAATGAAAAATGAACCTATTCCCACAAAAACTATAGGAATATTGTAGTTTGTATATGCTGTTTTGATAAGAGCCTGTGTATCATCATCAAAAACACCAAAAATCATCAGTGTTGCATGTTCTCCGAAAAATGAAAAATATGCCAAATCTGAAAATGTTAAAGAGGCCAAAATAGTCAATAAAATAATAAAATAAACTTTAAAAAATCCATAAAGATATTTTTGCAGAAACTTTAAATTTAAGAGCCAGACAAGAAAAACCAATAAAATCGGTAGACTGTAAATATATGCAAGTATACTTGCATCAAGCCTTGTTCCCAACCAAAAAGTGTCCAGTAATTCTAAAGCATTATAAGTAGAATGAGAGCCATAACTAAAAAATAGATACAATCTTACGACCGACATGAGGACTAAAACAACTACAAATAACTTTAAAAATGACAAAAGCAAATTTAGTAAAAATGGAAAATGGTTATTTTTTTGCATCCGGAATTATACTACTATTAATTATTAATAAAGTAAAATAGTAAACTTTTTTATCAAGGGACATTATGAAAAAACGGATTTTAGTTACAGGCGGAGCCGGTTTTGTAGGCAGTAATCTTTGTGAAAGACTGGCAAAAGATAAAAACAATGAAGTTTATTCATTAGACAATTACTTCACCGGAAGCAAAGACAATCATGTAGAAAATGTCACTTACATAGAAGGTTTAACATCAGATATAGATAAGCTGATAAACTTTGAACCACACACCGTATATCACCTCGGAGAATACTCCAGAGTTGAACAAAGTTTCGATGATATAGAAAAAGTTTGGAAATTCAACAAAGACGGGATTTTTGCAGTTTTGGAGTTTGTGAGAAAAACCGGCGCCAAAATCGTATATGCCGGAAGCAGCACAAAGTTTGGAGACGGAGGGCTTGGACGAAGTGCCAGTCCCTACGCATGGACAAAAGCCAGCAATACGGAACTTGTGGAAAATTATGGAGCTTGGTTTAATGTCCCTTATGCAATTACCTATTTTTACAATGTTTACGGCAAAAGAGAAATTCAGACTGGAAAATACGCAACTTTGATAGCACTCTTTAAAGAAAAAATGAAAAATAATGAAACACTCACAATAGTAAGCCCCGGTTC
>CALCGG010000078.1 GCA_937900945.1 uncultured Sulfurimonas sp.
GGTGCCAGCAGTTGTGAAGCATCGCTGTGTGAATCCAGTGTTACATGGGAACTGAATGCTGAGGATATCGGGATAGAAAATGATGAGATAAATATTTTTAAACATATAAAAAAAGAAAAATCAAGATACTTCATAAACAATCAAAGTGTTTCTAAAAAATCAATGGCAGAGCTTAACTCCAGCTATTTGAGACATTTGAGTTTGAAAGATTTCAGTGACTTTGAAAATGAAAATCTCATCTCCATTTTAGATGACAGAATTCAAAACAAGTCAACCAATATCGCAGATATAAAGCTCGAATATAAAAATACATTTTTAGACTTTAAAAAAGTAAAATCAGAACTGACAAAAGTGGAAGAGGAAGAGAGAAAAATAGTTGAGCTCAAAGAGTTTGCCTCTTTTGAAATCAAAAAGATAGAAGATATCTCTCCTAAAATTTCAGAAGATGAAGAACTTCTGGAAATAAAAAAAGAATTGTCAAAAAAAGAAAAAGTGCTGGAGCATATATCTTCTGCCAATTCTATTTTTGATTATGAACATCAGGTTTCTTTGGCACTGGATTCTCTTAATGTGCAAAGCTCATTTTTTGATGATGCCATGAATGAGCTCAGAGCAGTTTTAGATAATGCTCAAGAAAGATTCAGTGCACTTGATGAGATTGATATAGAAGAGGTTTTAAACCGTATAGAAGCGCTTGGCGGACTAAAAAGACGCTATGGAAGCATAGAAGAAGCGCTTAAATATCAGGAGCAGAAAAAGATAGAACTGGCTGAATATGAAAACATTGAAATCATCAAAGGTGACTTAGAAAAAAGATACGCTTTGTTAGAAAAGAAAGTCAAAGAGTTAGCCGAAAAACTGAGTAAGTTAAGACATTCTGAAATAAAATCTTTTAACAATGATTTAAATGTTTATCTCAAAGAGCTTTATTTAAGAGAAGCGGATGTAAAGCTAAAAGACATTGAACACAACTCTTATGGAAAAGATGAAATATCATTGCGACTAAACAACACAGAACTTCAAAAAGTAAGTACGGGTGAGTTTAACAGACTAAGACTCTCCATTTTGGCACTTAAATCAGAGTACATGAGTAAAAACGGCGGGGTATTGATGCTCGATGAGATTGATGCAAATCTGAGCGGTGAAGAGTCCATGAGTGTTGCAAGAGTTTTAAGACAGTTATCAAAACATTTTCAAATCTTTGTTATATCTCATCAGCCACAATTGACATCTATGGGAGACCAGCACTTTTTGGTACACAAAGATGGAGACACCTCACATGTAAGCGAATTAAACTTTGAAAACAGGGTAGATGAGATAGCAAGGATTATCAGCGGTGACAGTATCTCAAATGAAGCTAAGAAGTTTGCAAAAGAGTTGCTTGAGGCAAGTGCATGTGCTTCATAATCTCGATAGTCTCGCTCATATTAGGTTACAACTTTTTTGTTTCCGGCAATATGCTTTTGGCAGTTGGCTCATGGCTTGTGTCAATATTTTTCATCTATTTGATGATTAAAAATATACTTTATGTAAAAAAATTAAAAGAGAAAGAAAAATGATAATAGATACCCATATACATTTAGATGACAGGAGATATGATGATGACTTGGATGAAGTTTTAAGTAGAGCAAGAAAGAGCGGGGTGCAAAGGTTTGTCATACCTGGTGCAGACCCAAAAACGTTGGACAAAGCGGTTCTTATAGCTGAAAATAATAGCGATGTATTTTTCGCTGTCGGTGTTCATCCTTATGATATGGAAAATTTTGAAGAGTTTGATTTTGAAAAATATATCAGTCATGAAAAGTGTGTTGCTATTGGAGAATGCGGACTTGACTACTATAGACTTGAAGGCAGTGATGAAGAAAAAGATCTTGAAAAGAAAAGACAAAAAGAAGTTTTTGCAGTTCAGATAGAGTTGGCAAAAAAATACAAAAAGCCATTAATAATCCATATCCGAGATGCCTCAAGAGATTCTAAAGAGTTGCTTTTAAAACACAATGCAGGTGAAGTTGGCGGTGTTTTGCACTGCTATAACGCCGATGAGGAACTTTTAAGTCTTGCAAATGAAGGTTTTTATTTTGGAATAGGGGGCGTTTTGACTTTTAAAAATGCGAAAAAACTTCTACATGTATTGCCAAAGATCCCACAAGATAAACTTCTTATTGAAACTGATGGACCTTATTTGACTCCGTCCCCTCACCGTGGAGAAAGAAATGAACCTGGATATACTGTTTTTGTGGCTCAAAAAATGTCTGAACTTTTAGAAATTAAACTCGATGATATAAAAAAAATTACAACACAAAACGCCACAAAACTCTTTCATATTTCTTAATATTACATTATTTTATATACACAATGAAGTATAATTAATTATTTTTAGATAAAATGTATCTTTTAAATTATTTAAGGTTATATAAAAGCTCATGATTAAATACTTATTACTATTACTTTTACCAATTTTACTTAGTGCCAATTTAACATATACTTCAAATTACAACAAAGAACTATCTCTTTTAGAATCTTTTAATATAGATCCCTCTTTTCTCTATGATCCAATTATGAACGAAATGAAAGCTACAAAAATTTCAAAATATAAAAATCAACATTTTTTTAAAGCCATGGACGAAGCTTATTTATTTATACCTGCCATTAAAAATATTTTGTCAGAGTATGACATTCCCCCTGAATTTTTATATCTTGCTATGGCTGAGTCAAACTTTTCAAATAAAGCATATTCAAAAAAACGAGCATCTGGACTTTGGCAGTTTATGCCGGCAACCGGAAAACTTTACGGACTGAAAATTGATGAATATGTTGATGAGAGAAGAGATTTAGTTAAATCAACAAGAGCTGCCGCTAAATATCTTTCGTCTTTGCATGATAGATTTGGTAAATGGTATCTTGCTGCAATTGCGTATAACTGCGGAGGAGGTAGACTTAATTATGCAATTAAAACGGCACAAACCGATAATTTAAAAGTTTTACTGGATCCCGAAAAAAAATATATTCCAAGGGAAAGCAGATTATACATTAGAAAAATAGTTGCTCTTGCTTTAATCGGATACGACGAGCAATTTTTACTCAAAAGTGAATACGAGCATCTCTTAAACAGAGGGAGTGCATATTCTGTTTCTACTGTAAAATTAGCAGGAGGGGCATCTTTAAAACGATTGTCACAGTTAATAGGAATACCTCTTGAAGACTTAAAAAAATTAAATAGACATCTAAAATATGATTTTGTTCCACCTTATAAAGAAGGCTATGATGTATATATCCCTTATATAAAACTTTCAGAATTTAAACAAAAATACTATGAAGAGAAGAATCAAAACACGTATCAGATTTATGTTGTAAAACGTGGCGACAACCTCTACAATATTGCTCGTAAATATGGTATTAAGCACAAAGTTATCATGGATTTCAATCAATTAAAAAGCTCAAAATTGAAATTAAAACAAAAGCTTATAGTTCCAATTGAGGCCACAGCTAAAAATAAAACAATCAATAGTAATTATTACTACATGGTGCGAAACGGGGATACTTTAAATTCAATTGCTAAGGCATATAAAGTAAGTATTCAAAATATAAAAACTCAAAACAACATGAGTACGAGTTTTATTAAAATAGGGGATAGGTTAAAGATTTATGAATAAATTAACTCTCTTAACATTGTCTTTATTTATTATGCTTTTTAGTGCTTGTAGCACAAGAGGGACAAGAACATATACAGACTATGATTCTTCAAGAACTAAAACTTACTCTTCCGATAAAAGTAATTATAGCTCAGGAATAGACCAAAAAACGTATTCTCATCCAACCATGAGACCATATGTAATAAGAGGTATACGCTACCATCCGACAGTCGTGAGTGTTGGTGACAGATTTAAAGGAAATGCAAGTTGGTATGGACCTGATTTTCATGGCAAAGCTACATCAAATGGTGAAGTCTATAATATGTACGATATGACAGCTGCACATAAAACCTTGCCAATGAATACCATTGTTAAAGTAACAAATCGTAAGAATGGTTTACAAACTGTCGTAAGAATTAACGACAGAGGTCCATTCATAGCTACAAGAATCATTGATTTATCAAAATCAGCGGCAAGTAAAATAAATATGATAGGAACTGGAACGGCACCTGTAACTATAGAGATCTTAGGTTTCCAGACAAAGGGACAAAAGATTATCCCTTCAACACAAGAGTTAAAACATAATCCGCAAAAAGAATCTATTGGAAGTTTTGCTTTACAAATAGCATCTTTTTCAAGGATAGAGGGAGCTCTTAAAACTCAGAATAAATATGATAATACCGACGGATACCGTACAATCATAAAAGACATGAGCAATGACAAAGGCAGCATTTATAAGGTTTGGTTAAAAGGATTTCAAAGTGAAGAAGAGGCAAGGGATTACAAATCTCAAGGTCATTTTGAAAATGCATTTATAGTTATGGAGGATTAGTATGATTACTAAAAGCAGAAAAACGAAAGAGACAGACATAGAAATTTCATTGAAACTATATGGAACAGGTAAAAGTAATATTAAAACCGGAGTTGGTTTTTTAGACCACATGTTAGAGAGTTTTTCAAAGCACTCCCTTATTGATATTGACATTAATTGTATTGGCGACACATATATTGATGATCATCATAGCGTAGAAGACATAGGTATTGTACTTGGGGCTTTATTGTCGGAAGCTATATATCCAGTCGAAGGAATAGAGCGGTTTGGAAATGCAAATATAGTTATGGATGAAGCATGCGTGAGTTGTGACCTAGACATTAGCAATAGACCTTTTTTAGTTTATGAAGTTAATTTAGGTGGAAAAGTAGGGCAGTTTGATACGGAACTAGTTGAAGAATTCTTTAAAGCATTTGTTTTAAATGCAAGAATAAGCACACACATTGTTGCTCTAAGAGGAAAAAATAAACATCACCTTATTGAGGCATCTTTCAAATCTTTGGCCGTTGCAATTCGCAGAGCTATTACAAAAAATGAAAGAGTCGGCATTCCTAGCACCAAAGATGTTTTATGATAAAACTGATTGTTTTGGATGTTGATGGTTGCCTAAGTGATGGCAAGATTATTTACTCAGAGGACATGATTGAAAGCAAAGCCTTTAATATAAAGGATGGACTCGGTATCAGTACCTGGGTAAAGATTGGCAACGAGGTTGCTATCATAACAGGCAGAAATTCTAAGATTGTTCAAAGAAGAGCTGAAGAGTTGGGTGTTCAACATCTATTTCAGGGAATAAAAGATAAAGACAGAGTTTTAAAAGAGCTCGTATCTTCTTTGGGAATAAACTTTGACAATGTTGCTGTCATAGGCGATGATTTAAATGATTTTAAAATGCTTAATCTTGCAGGCAGAAGTTTTACTCCAAAAAACGGGGTAAAAGAGATACAAGATATTGTAGATGTAGTGCTTTCTCGTGATGGCGGTGACGGTGCTGTTCGTGAAATGATAGACAGTTTGGTTGATAGCAACAATCAAAGAGAACAATTTATGGCAGTCTGGCTTTGAATATAAATATTATTTTTATTATTATTTCTATTGGCTTAATGATGATCTTTTTTTTATTTAAGCCAATGCATATCAAACAGCAAGAGTTTGTGGATGTGCCACTTTTTGAATTATCATCTTTTTCGCTTTATGAGCTAAATAAAAAAGGTTTAAACAATACAATGATAGGAACCAAAGGAACAAGATACAGTGATAGATATACAGTTGAAAATATAGACTATACAGATAATTCAGAAAAATTTATAGCTAATATGAAAGCAGATAATGGTATTTATAAAGATGATATTGTATATCTAGAAGGCAATGTAACATATACTAGAGAAGATGGATTAGTATTTTTTACACAATCTGCAACGTACAATAAAAAAACCTCTATTGCTCACACAGATAATAGTTATGTATCCTATAGAGGTAAAGATAAGGTTACCGGATCTTCACTTAGATACAACAACCTTCTAAATCAAGTTAGTTCAAAAAATGTTGTAGCAATATATAATTTTCAGGAGAAAACAAAATGAAACTTCTATCACTTTTAACACTTATGTTAGCATCATCGTTAATGTCAGGAGAGCTCAAAGTAAAAGCAAACCAATTTGATGCAGATGAAAAAAAAGGAATTTCTATATTTCAAGGTAATGTAAATGTCATAAAAAGCAATGATGAACTCAATGCTTCAAAGGTTACAATATATACAGACGAAAAGCATGAGCCGACTAAATTTGTAGCAAAAGGTGATGTCTCCTTTCATATAGAAACTGAAAAAGGCTCTGTTTATCAGGGAACTTCCCAGGAAGTTGTATATTTACCAAAAAAGAAAGAGTATCATTTTTTCAAAAATGTTCATCTAAATCAAATAGATGAAAAGAAAGAGATACGCGGCGAAGAGGTTGTCTTAAAAATAGTTGAAGGTAAGGCATACGCTAAGGGTTTAAAATCAGAACCGGTAATTATGATATTTAATATGCCTGATAAAGAGGAAAAGTAATGGTCGAAATTGTCGATGCTAAATTTATAACTTCTGCCCAAAATATTCAAAATGCACCTGAATCAACCGGGCAAGATGAAGTTGTTTTTATGGCGAGATCAAATGTTGGTAAAAGTTCACTTCTAAATGCGCTTACCAATCATAAAGGTTTAGCTAAGGTATCTTCAACGCCAGGTAAAACCAAACTTATTAACTATTTTGATGTCACTTTTATAAACAGAGAAACTTCTGTAAAAAGTAATGCGAAGTTTGTGGATTTACCTGGGTTTGGCTATGCAAAAGTTGCTAAGTCTATAAAATATAACTGGGAAAAGAACTTAACCGATTATATTGCCCAAAGAGAGCAGATTAAACTTTTTATTCATTTAGTGGATTGCAGGCATCCGGATCTAGAAATTGACACACAGGTAAGTGATTTTCTAGTTGCTAATTGTAGAGAGAATCAGCAAATTTTACAAATTTTTACAAAAATAGATAAGTTGAATCAAAAAGAGCAGGATGCACTAAGAAAAAGATTTCCACATGCTGTCACGGTATCAAGTTCTAAAAAAAAAGGAATGCAAAAGGTTATAAAAGTTATTTATGATATTTTACAAGAAGATGTACAAGATGCAAATTAGATATTCAAAGGCAACTCTTGGCGATATTACGAAAATGCAAGAACTTGTATTTCCGGAAGTTGAATCTGGTATTATCCTTCCAAGAAGTAATGACGAAATAGCTACAAATATAAGGTCTTATCAGTTAGCTTTTGATGGTGAGACATTGGTTGCTTTTTGCGCCTTGCATATCCACACGTCATCACTCGCAGAAATTAGATCCCTTATTGTAAAAGAGAACTATAGAGGGCAAAAGATTGGTGAGAATTTAATTAACAGATGCCTTGCAGAAGCCGTTGTTTTAGGACTCAAAAGAATACTGGCTTTAACATATAGGCAATCATTTTTTGAAAGACTAGGTTTTATTGAGACTCCAAAAGAGTCATTACCAGAACATAAAATATGGGCTGACTGTATTAAATGTAAACATTTTCCTGTATGCAACGAAGTATCATTAATCAAAGACCTTTAGCCGCATTTTTATATATTGTTTTTTTTACAGTATATGAAAGCTTAAGCAGCATCTATCTATTCTTGCCCCCAATGCTTGCAGTACTGTATGTACTTTTTTCCAGAGCGTTAAAAGAAGAAGACACTATTTTTGTACTTTTAGTGTCCTTTTGTTTAGTTGTCTTTGAGGCAGAGAAAGGTTACTTGATATTCAGTACAATTATTTACTTTACCTTAGTTTATAAATTTATTATGCCAAAACTAGAACAAAACTTCAGTTGTAATTATTGTATAAAACTATCTTATGTTTTATTGGCTTATATTGGCTTTTTTATCTATTCTTTAATCATATCAAATATATTTTTATTGCCACCGCCAAGCATAGACTACTATGTACTATATTACATGGTGATTGAATTTTTAATAGTGAGTATTTTATGAAAATAAAGATTATTCTGACAATATTCACATTAATATGGTTAGCTCTTATCGTAAGGGTTTTTTCTCTTGCTGTAGAATCCAATATTTATTATAAAAAACTTTCTGAGAACAACACTATAAAAATAGAAGATATTGCACCGGTAAGGGGTGAAATTGTTGATAGGAACAATAAACCGATAGCTATAAATCAACAAGGCTTTAAAATACAAATAAAGCCCCACATGATGTCTGAAAAAAATATAAAAAAATTCAATGATGAGCTGGATTTTTTAATCAGCCTTATACCAGATTTAGATAGAGAAAAACTCATAAAAAAATATAAAAAGAAGGAATCTTATTATAATCACAACTATATAGATATAATTGATTTTATATCATATGAAGAAATTCTTCCTATATACTCTTTACTTCATCTAAGAAAAAATATACATATAGTTTCAGCACCTAAAAGATATTATCCTTATGGGAAAATTGCTGCTCATGCTATTGGTTATGTATCTCGTGCGAACAAAAAAGATATTGAAGAAGATCAATTATTAGAACTCATAGGTTATACCGGAAAAACAGGACTTGAAAAATACTATAACACATATCTGCAAGGTGAAGTGGGAAAAAGAAAAATTAAAGTGAATGCCAATAATCAGGAGATAGAAGAACTATC
Organism: uncultured Sulfurimonas sp.; assembly: GCA_937900945.1. Taxonomy (GTDB): domain Bacteria; phylum Campylobacterota; class Campylobacteria; order Campylobacterales; family Sulfurimonadaceae; genus Sulfurimonas. The sequence continues at coordinate 8,666 of CALCGG010000078.1, forward strand.
TTATGAAAGTCCGAAGGAAGATAGAAAACTAACTCTGAATCTGGACATAGAACTTCAACAATACATATCTTCTTTGTTTAAAGAGCAAGCGGGAGCTGTGATAGTTATGAATGTAGATGGCTCCATTCTTTCAGCAAGTAGTTATCCTGAATATGATTTAAATACTTTTGTTTCAGGTATATCTCATGATAAATGGGACATGCTCTCAACTGATCTCGACAAGCCTTTCACAAACAAACTTGTAAATGGCCTTTATCCGCCAGGTTCTACAATAAAACCAGGTCTTGGTCTTTTATATATAACAACAGTTTTAAATGAGAATACATCTTTTATCTGTGAATCTCATCTTCCGCTTGGAGGAAGGATCTTTCGATGTTGGAAGAAAGAAGGACATGCTAAAACAAGTATAACAAAAGCAATTCGAGAAAGTTGCGATGACTATTTTTATAAAGGCAGTTTGCAATTAGGAAACACAGAAATGAGTATTGGCTTACAAAGGTATGGTCTTGGCGACAAAACCGGAGTTGATTTACCAAATGAGTTTATAGGTATTGTTCCTTCACGTGAGTGGAAAAAAAGAAAATACAATCGTAACTGGAGCATTGGAGAAACGGCAAATACGTCTATTGGACAAGGTGATTTTCTTGTTACGCCAATGCAAATGGCTCAATTTACAGCACTGTTAGCTACGGGTAAACTTCCAACACCAAGTTTTGCCAAAATGATTGGAGATAAACCGTATGTTCCAATATCAAGAGAAGTATTTAATGAAAAGGAATTACAAAAGCTTCCTATAATACAAAATGCAATGTACGAAGTTTGTAATGCTCCTCATGGCACTGCTACTTACTATGTAAATTCTAAAGTTAAAATAGCAGGAAAAACCGGTACTGCGCAGGTTGTTACAATTATGCAAGATATTAAAAAACGTGTACTAGAACATGACATGGATTACTATCAGCGTTCTCATGCTTGGCTTACTTCCTATGGTCCTTATAAAAATCCACAGTACGTAGTTTTGGCATTAGTAGAACATGGTGGGCATGGTGGTGGTGCAGCGGGGGAGATAGTCTCTAAAATATACGATAAGCTTTTAGAGCTTGGGTACATTAAAGAGTAGTTTATAGCAAATGCAATTAACTATGGATTACGCAAATGAGTTTTGAATAAAAAGTGCTAGAATAATCAATAAAAATATTGATCCGGCTTTATTGTAAAGCTTATTAGCCAAAATAAATAAAAGTGTGATAGAAGATACAATCATAATCAGCATGTCAAATTTTGTAGCCAATAAATTAACTGTCAATGGATGGATAAGTGATGCAGCACCTAAAACCATAGAAAAGTTAGCTACATTTGAACCTATGATATTTCCTATACTCATCTCGGCATTACCTTTTTTAACTGCAACTAAAGACACGACCAACTCTGGTAAAGAAGTACCTAAAGATATAAGAAAAAGTCCTATAATCCATTCACTTACACCAAAGGTCCTGGCAATATTTGTCCCACTCTCAACAACAAAGTGTGCACCTCCTATGGTCAAGCCAAAACCTATAGTCAGGAGTATGATGCTTTTACCCCAGTTAAATTTTTCTTTGGTCAGGTCTTCATCTATCTCACCTTCCAAAACTTCTTTGGAACTTGTAAATAAAAATATCAGATAAGATACCATCAGAAGAAGGTACAAGGTACCATCGATTCTTCCTATCTCTCCATCTAGAGCCATGATAAAAAACAGTATCATAGGCACTATCACCCAAGCACTGTCGAGTGCAAAAAGGTTTCTTTTTGGATTCATTGTTTTCGCAATAAAAAATACTAAACCTAAAACTAAAGTTATGTTAAAAATAACACTACCGACAACATTGGCAACCGCCATATCGCTTTTTCCTGCATAGGAGGCCATCATAGACGCTGCCATCTCAGGAAGTGATGTTCCAAATGCCACAAGCGTAGCCCCGATTACATAATGAGAGATATTGAAATGCAATGCAATTCGCTCAGAATCTTTTATTATAAAATCAGCCCCATAGATTAAAGCTGCCATAGCAGCTATAAAAATTACAAAATCCATTATCCGTCATTCCTTATTATTAAACTCTTTGGCAAATTAAACTTTTCTATAATTCTTGCCTCTTCTTCTCTCATCTCACCATTATCAACTTCATGATCAAAGCCAAGTAAATGAAGTAATCCATGGATAAAGAGCAGGGCACACTCATCAGCATTCGTATGACCGAGTGCTTTCGCTTTTTCTTCTACATGTACGGCTGAAATAACTATGCTTCCAAGCGGTGCCATTGGCATATCTTCATAAGGAAAGCTTAAAACATCTGTATCTTTATCGATATTTCTATGCTCTTTATTTATATCTTTTATCTCTTCATTTGTGGTGATGATTAGCTCTATCTCTTTTTGTGTAAAAGTTGAAGCTATGGCTTCTAATAGGCTGATATCAATTTCAAGGAGAGTTCTGTTATCTAATTCAATCATAAGTGAGATTATATCCAATGAGGCTTATAGTTCATAAGTCATATACAAAAAATGTATATGACTTTGAGTTTAAAGTGTGAGATTAAGCAGTAAGATCTATGCCGTTACCCATACCGGTTTTTTGTGCACTGACTTCTCTTGATTCTTCATTAGCGCTATCAATTATTTTAACGATAGCCTCTTCTTGCACTTGCACAGCTTTTTTCGTAGTTTCTACCTGTGTAGAACTTTGTGTATTACTGCTCGTTGAAGCTGATACATCCATAATGGCTCCTTTAAATCTGTATAGGGGCATTATATTACTTATTTTGTTTATTGGTTATTAAAAATATATTTTAAATGGCTTTGTATATTTTATGATAAAATATATTTATGAAAAAACAGATAATAAATAAAAAAGCAGTTTGCGTCATGAGTGGTGGAATGGATTCAACACTGAGTGCGCATATGATGAAGAGAGATGGATATGAGATAGTTGGTGTTCATTTTAACTATGACCAAAGAACACAAACTAAAGAATTAGAGTGTTTTCACAAAATTTGCAATGACTTGAATGTAACAAAAAAATATGTATTAGATTTAGATTTTTTCAAACAACTTGGTGCATCAGCTTTAACTGACAAAAGTATAGAGGTGCCGACTGGCGGAGTGGAAGAGGGCGTACCAGTTACTTATGTACCTTTTAGAAACGGTATATTCTTAAGCATGGCAGCGGCAATTGCAGAAAAAGAGGGTGCAGAAGTTATAAGCATTGGCGTTGTTGAAGAAGACAGCAGCGGTTATCCTGACTGTAGAGAAAACTATATAAAAAGTATGCAAGAAAGTATCAACCTTGGCACGAAAGACGAGACAAAGATAGAGATTAAAATGCCTCTTGTTCATCTGCAAAAATCTCAAATAGTAGAAAAATCTTTAGAGTTAGATGTTCCCCTTCATCATACTTGGAGCTGCTATAAGAATGAAGAGTTTGCATGTGGAGTTTGTGATAGTTGCAGGCTGAGATTGAATGGATTTAAATTAGCCGGAGTTAAAGACCCAATTCCTTATGAATGAGATTACTTTCAAAGATTTGACTATTTTTCATATTTACAAATCAAATTTGAAAAATAGTTACATAAGTGTTAACCCACAGGCTAAAATAGTTCTAAAAACACCTAAAGTATCCCAAATATACATAAAGAATCTTCTTATAGAAAAAGAGATTTGGATAAGAAGACAGTTGTTAAAAGCAAAAGAAAATCCACAGATTAAAATCAGCTTGGAAGATGAAGTTCTACTTTTTGGTGACATCTACAGCATTGACATACAAGAAGCAAGTGAGCTAAGAAAACTACTAGAGATAAAAAAGACAAATAGCCTTAATAATATCTCAAAATGTTATGATGAATTTTATAAATTTTATGCAAGTGAATATTTAACGAAAAGACTGATTTTTTTTTCAAAAATTATGGAGCTTGATTACAGAGAAGTAAAGTTCAGAAAGATGAAAAGCAGGTGGGGAAGTTGCAGTTCACTAAGAGTTATCACATTTAACAGCGAATTGATAAAAGTAAAAAAAGAGCTTATTGATTATGTTGTTGTTCACGAATTGGCACATCTAGTTCATATGAATCACTCTAAAAACTTTCATGCTTTAGTTGATAAATATATTTCAAATTCTAAAGAAATAAGAAAAGAGCTTAAAAGTACTAATTTATCTAGATACTGTTTGGTTTAGAATATTCACTGTTATCATCAATATCATCTCTCATTTAAAAAATACTTCAAACTCGCATCACTCCACTCTTTTGACAGTTTAAGATAGTCATTGATTGAAGAATAAACTCTTTTGAAATCTTTGTTTTTGTCACTCAGCTCTTTTATAACCTCCCCAAGTGCTACTTTACCTGCCTCTGTTACATCTTTTGGATACTGAAGAATATTTATATTTAACTCTTTTAATTTTTGAAGGGCTTTTATATTCTCGGCGTGAAACTCGTATGCCATATTTGCATTCATCTCACTTGATGCAACTTCAATAATTGACTGATGTTCAAATGCCAGTTTACTAAAAGAGTACTTATTGAATGTCAACTCAAGTATGGAGCCTGGTTCATGCCAACCTGAATAGTAATAGGGGGCTACTTTATAAAATCCCATTTTTATGTCAAGTGCGGGTCCAACCCATTCTGTGGCATCAATAACTCCACGCTCAAGAGATGTGTATATTTCGCCAGCTGAAAGAAGTATAGGATTGACTCCCATTTTTGAAAAGACTTCCCCTCCAAGGCCGGGAATACGCATTTTCAATCCCTGCATGTCTTCAAGTGAATTTATAGGCTTTCTGAACCATCCACCCATTTGTATATTTGTGTTTCCACCCATAAATGGATAAAGATTATATTTTGCGTACTGTTCTCTCCAAAGCTCAAGACCACCGCCAAAAAGCATCCATGAGTTAATCTCTTCGGCCGTAAACCCAAACGGCAGACCGCTATAAAGTGAAAAAGCAGAATTTTTACCTTTCCAATAATAGGGTCCGGAATGAAAAGCATCTATTTGTCCACTTGAACATGCATCGAATACAGCCAAGGCTGGAACTAAAACATTTTTTGGATAAAGTTTTATCTCCAATGAACCACCGCTGATGTCTTTTACTCTTTGAGCAAATTTTTCGACACCTGTACCCATGATTGGAAAATGTGCCGGCCAGCTTGTTGCAAGCTTTATGACAGTCTTCTTATTTTTGTTTATATTTACTCTTTTGTTATCATCTCTCTTTGCATGTGGATGTTTTGAATAATCAATTGCCTGATGATTGTCATCATTACATCCACCCAAAGTGAGTGCGACGGATGCCGTTGTAGCTGTTGTTAAAAAGTCTCTGCGATTCATAATAAATCCTTAACGCTTCTGATTAGAAATCTAAAGTTAATTGTTTTTGATTTGTAATGGGTTTATTTAATATAGACTTGCTGACACCCACTATTAGTGCAAAATGAAAACTACTATTTTTAAGTATTTCGATTATCTCTTTTTTACTTTTATAAACATATATATTGTCATCATCTATAAGTAACTCTTTCTCGCTGAGATAGGGAAGTATATATATTGATTTAGCCCAACTAGCCTGCTTTTGCAAAAAAATTATTTCAGGCTGAATCAAACTGGAGTTTTTCTCGAAAATAAGTACTTTATCGCTTGTTCCAAACTCTTTTATTTCAAATTTCTTATTTACGAATACAGCTTCAAAGTGATCAATTTGTGTAAATTTTCTAAGTCTATAGTTAATTTTTAAACTCTTAAAAAGATGCAATAACTCTTCTAAGTAGGGGATAAAAAATGGAGAAATCAGTTGTCTTTCATAAAATGTATCATCATAAATAAAAGATGTTTCAAAAAGTGTTTGTTCCATAATAACAATTGGTTCTATGGCAGTTTTAGGAAGTGTTTTAATATTTGTAAAGATATCTTTATCACAGAGAGCAGGGCAAAAAAGTACAACTGATTTATTTTCTACCTGCCATAAAGTCTGAAAAATAGATTTCATATCCCCGTTAAGCGCTATAAAACTAGATTCAGTTATAACCTGCAAGGCAAGTTTCAGTATGATTTCATTACATTCATAAACAACTAATTCTTTTTCTATGACTCTAAAACGGAGTAGTCTTTTTAATGCATCTTCTATGTCTAAAACTTTTATCCAGGCGATTTCACTATCGCTTATTTGAGTTGGTTTATCAAAAATAATCCCATATGCACCATTAAGTATGGCAGTTTCTATAGTTTCTTCATCAAAGGCTATAAAGAGGTCACCTCTTTTAACTGCTTTTGCTTGAAAAACAATATTTTCAAAACTATTTACAAATGGCTCATTTATAAGTTTACCATTCGTAAGTGCAAGGATATTTTCAAGTCTCATCCAATAGGTGTGCCCGCTTTTTTAGGTTTTTCCGGTCTGACCAAACATAAACCGTCTTCATCCTTAGCAGCAAGAAGCATTCCCTCGCTCATCATGCCCATAAGTTTGGCAGGCTTTAAATTTGCTACTACACAAACTTGTGTATTTAAAAGGGACTCGGCACTATAGAACTCTTTGATTCCGGCTACAACTTGTCTATTTTTTCCTTCGCCTAAATCAACTTGAAGTTTTAAAAGTTTCTTACTTTTTGGAACTTCTTCAGCCTCCACAATTGTTCCTACTTTTAAAGATGTTTCAAAAAATTGACCAATTTCTATGAGGTTATCTTCTTCTTTTGGAACTTCTTTAGTCATAGCAACTTCATTTTGCGGCTTGTTAGGCTCCGCTGCAGGAGCTTCTGGCATCAATGGCTCTTCAACGCGAGGAAAAAGTGGCGGAACAACTTTGATATTAAATAATTTCAGGAGTTTTTTGTCCAAAACCAGCTCTTTATAGCTTGAATTATCAATGCTAAAATTAAGTGCATCCGCAACAATGTTAGTAGTTTTAGGCATAACCGGGTGAAGCATTATAGAAGCTTTTGCTAAGATATTAGCTACTAATGCCACTGTTGCAAGTGCTTCATCTTTTTTACCTTCTTTCATTTTTACCCATGGAGCATGTTCTTCTATGGCTTTATTTCCGATAGCAAACAGTTTCCAAAGTTCTTCAAGATATCTATGCGTTTGTAAGTTTTCCATGTAAGCATCAAGAGAATCTAAAACTATATTCATAGCGTCAATCTCTTTTTTATGAAACTTCTCAACATCTACACTGTCTATCTCATAATCAGAATACTTTCCACTCATGCCGATAATACGGTTTAAAAGATTACCTAAATCATTACTAAGTTCAGAATTTATTCTATCTATAAATGCTCTTTGAGAAAAGTCCCCATCTTGTCCAAAAGGAACTTCTCTGAGCATAAAGTATCTTAAGTTTTCAACTCCATAAGCATCTGAAACTTCTTTTGGTGAGATTACATTACCTTTGGACTTAGACATTTTTTCACCGTCTCTAGTCCACCAGCCATGAGCACCGATTGTCTTAGGAAGTTCTAAATCAAGACTCATTAAAAATGCAGGCCAGTAGATAGCATGAAAACGGAGGATATCCTTACCGACAAACTGAGTTGAAGCCGGCCAATAGGACATGTTCGCATCATCTTTTCCATATCCAAGCGCCGTAATATAGTTTAAAAGTGCATCAAGCCAAACATACATTACATGTTTATCATCATTTAAAGATTCTGGCATTTTAACGCCCCATGTAAAAGACGTTCTTGTTACAGAAAGATCACGAAGTCCGCCTTTTACAAAGTTGATTACCTCATTTGCGCGAGAACGTGGAAGTATAAAATCAGGGTTATCTGCATAATGTTTTAAAAGTGCATCTTCATATTTTGAGAGTCTAAAGAAATAGCTTTCCTCTTTTACAATCGTTGTACTTCTGCCGCAATCAGGACAAAATTCACCGTCAATAAGTTGAGTCTCAGGAAAAAATGTCTCACAACTTACACAGTAATGACCTTCATAAAAATCTTTATAAATATCACCTTTGGCATACATCACTTCAAAAGCTTTTTGAACACCCCTTTTGTGATCCTCATCTGTAGTTTTAATAAATTTATCATAACTTATTTCAAACTCATCCCATAGTTTTTTAAAAGTAGCACTTATCTCATCTGCAAATTCTTGAGTAGGTTTTCCACTTTTTTGTGCTGATTCTTCTATCTTCTGACCATGTTCATCTGTTCCGGTTAAAAAGAAAGTGTTTTCACCTTTTAATTTTTCATATCTCGTCATAGTATCTGCAATAAAAGTTGTGTAAGCATGCCCGATGTGAGCTTCGCCATTTACATAATAGATAGGTGTTGTTATATATTTACTCAATTCTTCTTCCTAATATTAAAATTCAAATCCGCCTGTCTCACCCTTGGACATGCTGTTATAAACCGATTTCACATAATCACTTCTAAGTTCACATGTGAAGTAATGCTCACAAATGCTACAACTTTTTAAGTTTTTACCTTCTTGACACTTTTGTATTTTCACTATCATCTCGTTGAGATGAAGCTCAAATTTATCAAGCTCTGTACTATCTGTGTTTTGCATAAACTTCTTTTACTCTTGCTATCTCATATTTTGAACCAAAAAAGCATTGTGACGTTCCGTGAATATGGTCATGCGAAAGTGCCATAATGTCATCATTCACTCCATCAATCGCATCACCGCCAGCCATTTTAAATATATATGCAAAAGGAAATACCTCAAAGAGTTTACGAAGCTTACCGTCTGGTCTGTCTGATGTAGCAGGATAACTAAATAGACCGCCGCCTTTAAGTAAAATCTGATGTAAATCAGGAACCATTCCACCGGAATATCTTAAACGATAACCCTCAGCGAAAAAGCTGTCAACCAACTCTTTATGGTATGGAGCCCAGTTTTGTTGAGTTCCACCAGGAGCATTCAAATTGCCTTTTTCATTTAAACGAATTTCTTTAACAAACTCAAATTCGCCAGCTTGAAGTAGAAAAAGTTTTGTTTTAGTTTCTGCGAATACCATCTCAACTCTAGGACCATAAACTACATAACATGAAGCTACCATGTTTTTTGCGCCCCATTTATCTTCATATATGCCAAAAATAGAACCGACACTGAGATTAACATCAACTAGTGATGAACCATCAAGCGGATCATAGGCTATGAAATATTTTCCACCTTCACGAACAACCACCTCATGTTCTTTTTCCTCACTTGCTATAGTATGCACAGAAGGTACATGAGAAAATTCCTCTTCGATAATCAAGTCACACTGAATATCTAGCTGAAGCTGTGTCTCACCCGAACTGTTTTCTTTTTGAGAATATCCTATATCTTTTACATCTATAGCATCTTTAATTCTTATAGCACTTCTTTGAATCGCATCAAATATATCTTTCATTTACACTTCCTTTGCATTTTTTAATATCCACGAGATAACTTCATCTGGATTATTCAGGTCTAAAATATCAACACCATCCGGCATCTTGTAATTATCTATATTTATCGTGTCATCTATTGCAAGAGCATCCATAAAAGGGAAATAATCACTATCTATGTTGTCTCTAAAGATGCTTATTCTTGGTAGTGGCAGATTTTTCAATCCCTCAACAAGTAAAATATCAAACTTATCGAAAAGTCTGATCATCTCATCTAAGTCTTTATTTTGTTTAGAAAAGTAGGTTGTTCTGTTTGGAGAGGTTACTATAACCTCTGCGCCTGTATCTGAAAATTTGTAACTGTCCTTTCCAACAACATCAAATCTCGCCTTGTCTTTTGGGTCGTGCTTGATTATAGCAACTTTTTTTGAATACTCATTTATCAATTTCCTAGCAACTTTAAGTATAAGTGTTGTTTTTCCGCTGTTAGAAGGTCCAGTAAATGCTACAGCTAATCTTTTGCTCAATATTTACCTCTTTTAAAATTTAGTTGATTATACAAAAGAGTCATTGAAAAGTTGTTTAATAAGATATAATTCTTATCAAAATTCAAGGTTATAGGATAATAGATGAAGTTTTTTCTAACCACAATCACCTTAACTCTACTGCTAACTGCCTGTTCTCACCAAAATGCATTTACAAAATTTGAAATGGATAAACAAGAAGAGTTAAGCGTATCTAGCTCGCAAACATCAAAAATAAAATTTGAAGATAAAACAGAAGGAGTATTTTCTGCAATATATCTCAATGAGGTTGATCCTGCTTCTTTTAATGATAATGAATATTTTTATATATATCTGTATTTAAAAGACAAAGAAGAGATGGGTGGTTTGAAGTTTAATGATGCAATAAGTACATCACTAAAATTAAATGGACAATTACCTATAGAAATAAAACAACTCTCTTCCGAAAATCAGTTTTCTCATTTAACATCTGTAAATAATGAATGGTATAAATATTATCTGGTTACTTTTAAACAAGAAGTAGTTGAAAAAAATACAAAAAAGCTTAACCTTGTATTTGAACTTGGCAAGCTTTCTTCAGAAGTGTTTACATATAAAAAGAAGAAGAATCTATAAAGAACTTAAAATAGAACCAACCACAACAACAACAATTTGAAGAGCAATGATGATAATTAGGGGCGCTAAGTCCAGTCCATTAAAATCAGTTCGCATAAATCTTCTTACAAAATTATACGCAGGCTGAGTAATCCTATGTAAAAACTGCACAACAGGATTATAGGGATCAGGATTGACAAAACTAAGAAGGGCTGCAATGATTATAACCCATACATACACATTTACTAAACTAAGAAATATACCGCCTAATCCTTGAATTATCTCAATCAGTGTACTCATTTTACAATCCCACCTATATAGTTTTTTAAATATTTATAAACTTCTGCAACATCTGGACCTTGCTCAGCTCCAGTTAGCAGCAAACGAAGTATTTTAAAGAAGTTTTTACCTTTTAAGCCTGATTCTTTCATAATATAATTTTTAAAATCCTCATATTCTTCAAAGTAGGGCGTACTTTTAATAGTTGCAACCAAGATCTTAGCCTGCTCTTCAAACTCTAAAGGAATTTCTTTCTCTGCAAAAATCGGTTCTATTTTTGCTCTTAGCTCTTTTGTTGTTCCTGCTTCTTCAAGATATACTTTTGCGAGCTCACCGATTTCCTCATCAGCGAAACCAACATACCTAGATAGTTCCTTAGCGTCAAGCATTTTTAAATGCTCTTTATTTATGTGTCTTAGCATGTTCATATCAAAGCGAGCAGGGGATTTTGAAATATTTTCTAAGCTAAACCACTCTATAGCTTCTTTCTTAGTAAAAATTTCTTTTGGAGGTTTGTTTCCAAGTAATATTAAATAATTTGATATAGCTGAAGGAAGAAAACCTTCTTCTAGTAACCATTTAACACTAAAAGCATCATCTTGTTTACTCATCTTTTTACCAGCATCATTTAGAATAATTGGCAGGTGAGCATATCCTATCTTTTTATCATATCCTAAAGACGTTCTAATTAAGTCTTGCTTAGGAGTATTGCTCATATGATCTTCGCCACGAATAACCAATGAAATATCACTCAGCATATCATCAACAGCACATGCAAAGTTGTCAGTAGGTGTTTTATCTTGTCTCAGAATAATAAAACTGTCAATATCTTCCGGTTCAAAACTAATTTCACCTTTTATAAGGTCTTTTATAACAATAGCGTTTTGTGATTTTCTTATTCTTATAGTAAAAGGGTTCATGTTGTCTATAACAAGTTCATTCGGTAAGTTTGCACAGGCATCATCATACCTGTAGGCTACTTTATTATCTTTTGCTTCTTCACGTTTTTTATCAAGCCACTCAGGAGAACAAAAACAACTAAATGCTTTTATCTCATGTATCAGTTGTAATGCCATAGCAGTATGAAAACGAACATTTTGACTCTGATGAAGTACTTGTGTATATTCAATACCAAAAAGATTTAAAATATCTAATATTTCTTGATCTTTACCTTCTATATTTCTCTCTTTATCCGTATCTTCGATTCTAACAATTAAGTCTTCGTTTTTTTGTTTTGAAACAATATAGTTAAATATGGCAATGCGTAAGTTGCCTATGTGCATATCACCAGTTGGACTAGGTGCAAATCTTAGCATTAAAATTCCTAAAAAATAATTTTTTGTGATTTTAGCGAGTTTTTGTTAAAAATAAAGTTTATTTTTGATTGTTCTTAAAAGAAAGTTGGTGACCCCGAGGAGAATTGAACTCCTGTAACATGGATGAAAACCATGGATCCTAACCGCTAGACGACGGGGCCACTTTCAGTACTACAATAGATGATTTATTTATCTATTTTCCTGAGCCGAAATTATATAGATAATTGTCTTAATTAAATATAAAATTATCGGAAATTTAGAATAAAATTCTAAATTTGTTTATTCGTAAAAACTACGAAGTGCTCTAATGATTACAGCATTCTTAGAAATACTCTCAGCTTTAGCATTTTCATTAACTGTTTCATATAAATCTAGTGGCAATGAAATGGAAAATGTTTTAGTTTCAATTTTTTTCTTTTTAGTAATCATCGCAACAACACTAGTAAGAAGTTCGATTATTTTTTTAGTATCAATTGGTTTTTGAATAAAGCTATTTACACCGACTTCAATTGATTCAGAAATTTTTTCTATATCGTTACTTGCAGAAATAACAATGATAATTTGACCTGGGTCTATCTCGCGAATTTTACGAGATAATTCAATGCCGTCCATGCCAGTCATTATAATATCAACAAAAACTACATCAGGTTTAAATCTGTTGTATGTAGTCAATGCTTCTTCACCGTTAAAAGAAGACTGCACATCTGCAAAAAAGTTTTTAAAAGTTGAGCTCAACAACTCATTTGTTACTTTTTCATCTTCAACAATCATTGCAGTTAGTTTTTTTGTTTGCTGTGTTAGCTGAACTAAATCAATATTTCCCATAATTTAATACCTCTTATTTTTAATTTGCAAAATTATACACTTTTTTTAGAAACAAAGATAACATAAAGAAACGTATTAATAAATAATGTATTCAAATATGCCAATATTAGGCACTTTCCAAGCTCAAAAAAAATGTTAAAATATATTTTTATTTTTATTTGTTGCAGTTACAAATTGGCTTAAGTATTGTTTTTTTTAAATTTTTCCAGCCAATGAAGATCTGATTCTTTAGCTTCTTCTTTTTGATTTAGAAGAGAGTCAATAATGCTTATCAAAGTATCTTCATCCATAAACTCTAGTAAATCAGGGTTAATTGATGTAGGTTTTATGCCATCATAGGTATTCAAAAGGTTTTGAATATCTTCGATTAACTGTTTTTTTCTGCTCATTGACTACTCCAAGCTTTATTGAAATTCATTTTTTTATACTCTATATTTGCTAATAGTGCAATAAGCCCAACATTTTTCATTACTGCTTTCGCTTTTTTTGGCCAAGCAGCTCTATTATTAAAAGATTTGGGATGTCCACCAATTCTAT
>CALCGG010000079.1 GCA_937900945.1 uncultured Sulfurimonas sp.
ATCGGAGATTTTGTAATTGAAAAGATTGGAAAATACATTAAGAAAAATATAGGGAATCATAAAGTGTATAGATTGTCTGGTGATGAGTTCGCCTTAGTTATAGATAAAAATATGTTTTTTTATAATTTGAAAGACCATCTAACTGACCTTTACCAACGCCTCAAAGATATTGTGGTTGTATATCAAGGTATTGAAATATATATTGATATTACATTGGCTTCATCTGTAAATATAGATAATACAAATATATTTTCTAAAGTTTCAATGGCGCTCATGCATGCAAAAAAAGTTGGTTCTCACTTTTGGATATATGAAAATAAAATGAATTTTGAAAACAGTTATGAAAAAAATGTTGAGTTCTGTAAAGTTGTCAGAGAAGCTATAAACAACTTTAGAATTGTTCCATATTATCAAGCTATCATAGATACTAAAAGTTCTAAAGTAATGAAGTATGAGTGCTTGGCCAGGCTTATCGATATAGATGGAAAGATATTATCTCCCTTAGATTTTATCCCTATAACAAAACAAATCAAAAGCTATAACATAGTTACAAAAACAATAATCGATAAATCCTTCGCCACATTTGAAATTATGGATTTTGAATTTTCAATCAATTTATCCATAGATGATATTGTAAATAAAGAGATGTTTACATTTATTATGGAAAAATTGAAAAATTCAAACGTCTCACATAAAGTGACTTTTGAAATACTTGAATCAGATGCAATAGAAGACTTTGTAAAAGTTGAACGATTTATACTTGAAGTTAGAAGATATGGTGCAAAAATAGCTATAGATGATTTTGGCAGCGGCTACTCCAACTTTTCATATTTAACGAAAATAAAAGCTGATTATATAAAAATAGATGGTTCACTTGTAAAAAATCTGGATTCAGACAAGAACTCACTTATAATAGTTGAGACCATTGTTCAATTTGCTAAAAAATTAGGGGTAAAGACTATAGCAGAGTATGTTCATTCAAGCTCCGTTATGGGGAAAGTAAAGGAATTAAAGATAGATTATTCACAAGGTTATTATATAGATGAGCCCTCTTTATTAGCATAGACAGGCTATTAAAAACCCATTAAATTTATTTACTTCCAAGTACGATAGCCCCATCAAAAGTTAATCTTTTATTTTCAATTTCTCTTATTATATTCAGATAATATTCTGCCACATTGTCAAATTCTAAAAATGATGTAAAAACTTTTTTTGACTCTTCAAATTCATAGGATTCAAATAATGCCAAAGCCTTTGTAAAGAGTTCTTCATATTCATTTTTCTCATGTAATGGCTGATAGACTTCTACCGCTTCACCGCGCCCAACAACTTTAATAGTTCCGATTTTACGAAATTCTATGTTATTTATTTTGTCACGGGTAGCTTTAGAAACTAAAATATCTGTACCAAACACCTTATTGACACCTTCAAGCCGCGCGGCAAGATTGCCGGCATCACCGATGAAAGAGTAGTCAAAGTGTTTTTTTGACCCTAAGTTTCCTACTATGACTTTTCCGGTATTTATTCCTATACGGGTTTTAAGTTCTACCCCGTATTTTTTCTTGAAACCTGGGTTCATCTGGGATAATCTTTTTTGACATGCTAAAGCCGCTTTTACTGCCAATGTTTCGTGTTCTTTTGTATCCAGAGGAGCATTCCAAAATGCTATGATTGCGTCACCTTCATACTTATCTATTGTTCCATCAAAATCCATAATAATGGTACTAAGATTCTCAAGGTATTCATGGAGCATCTCAATCAATAACTCAGGCTTAAGTCTTTCTGATACTGAGGTAAATCCTTCTATATCTGAAAAGAATATACTAAGCTCTCTACTCTCTCCTCCCAATTTTAGCTGCTCCGGATACTGAACAAGTTTATCAACAATACTCGGGCTGACGTAATGTGAAAAAGCAGTTCTTAGATAACGCTTTTGTCGTCCTTCAAGCAGATAGCCAAGGATTCCTGTAAGGATAACTATTAAAAATACAGTGCTAAAAAGCAAGGTTATATTGAGCCAAAAATCATAAAAATAATACATATACCCAAGAACTAAAATAAATAAGGGGATGACTATAACCGGAAAAATAAAATGCTTCCATCTGCTTGCATGCATCATCATCCATGTCGTGATAGCGCCAAACAACAGCATGTACAATAAGGTATATACAAAAGAGAGAGGCTTGATAAAAGTGTGAGAAACTAAATTGTCAAATATTGTTGCTTGAATATCAAGACCCGGATGGTTTTTTGAAAGCCCAGATGTCCTTTGGTCAAATAAACCTGAGGCAGATACACCGACAAAAACCACCTTATCTTTTAAAATATTTGGATTTAATGTAGGTTCATTCCCTTCTGCTAAAGCATTCCATGACTGAATCAATGAAGCCGCATTGTATGTCGTATAAGAAAAGGGCGCCTTATGGTAGTTAATAAATACTTCACTTTTTGTAAGGCTTATATCATTTGGATATAAATACTGATAACTTGCCAATGCAAGTGATGGAAGCTTTATACCATTAAACATGTGACATAACTTTACACGGCGGATAACTCCATCACTGTCAGGCAGTGCATTTGCAACTCCTAGTAATGTAAACGCTTTATCTATTCCTTGTGTTGGCAGAACTAAACTTTCACTCTCTTCAGATACACTGCAGCCATTTACAACCGGAAGAGAAAGATACTTGGGCCAATTTTTTTGACCATAGTTTTCACTCCCCAATACGACAGCACCAACTGTCGGTAAAAGTTTTAAGGTATCTGCAAATGAGTCATCATCAGCTTTACTATAAACCGAACCCTCGGAAAAAAGCATATCATACACAACTGCCTTAGCTCCGCCTTCTTTGGCAAAAGAGTTAATGGCACCATAAATTTCACGAGGCCAAGGCCAGCCAATACCCTGCTCTTTGTCCATCCAATCAAGACTAAACTGGTCTATGACTATCTCAACAATATTTTCACTTGATGGTTTACTTGAAGAAAGCGCCTGAACCCTCCAGTCATAAGTGATATACTCAAACTTATCCAATACTCCAAAACGGTACATAAAAAGGGTTAAAAATAAAGAAATTGAGAAAGCTAAAGAGTAGTGAAATAAGCGTTTAGACATATTTATAATACAGTTGAAACCGTTTTGTACGAGTTTTATTTACCACAGCACTAGGCTGCTTAATCAGGCTGTTTATCGACTCAATACGCTCTGAAGCTTGCGGATGGGTAGCACCGAATCCTCGTTTATCATTTTTAAGAACGCTCTGCATTGTGTTTAGCATACTTACCATAGAAAAATCTACATAACCTGTTTTATTTAAAATGTTTAATGCATATTGATCAGCTTGCATTTCGTATTCTCTTGAGTAGCCATTCACAACTAAGGTATTGACAATATCGCCTATAGAATCTTCAAATGATTCAGTGAGGCTTGCCAGCTCTTGTGTGCCGTATTTTTTTGTCGCACTAGTTGCAAGCAAAGTCCCTATAGCTGTCCAGCGGCTATCTTTGATTGAACTTATGCCATGACGTAACTGTACATGTGAAATCTCATGCGCCAATACGGCTGCCAGTTCATCTTCATTTTTACAAAGTTTAAGCATCCCCTTGGTAATAAAAATAAATCCGCCTGGTGTGGCAAAAGCATTTACTTCACTGCTATCAAGAACTGCAAAATGATATCCGCCGAATATTTCCGGTTTTTCTGAATTCAAAGTCAATAAAGTGCCTACAGTATTGATATAATTATTTAACCCTTTGTTGTCATAAACCTTGTATTTAGCCAAAACTGAAGCGGCGACAGAACGTCCGATATAGTACTCTTGCTCCGGTGTTAAATCTTTAGAAGCATCATAAACTCTTTGCCCAAAGCTGATACCTTTTTGAATGTCTTCAGCTGTTATATTATTAAAATCAATTTCAGATAATTTAAGTTCTTTACATCCTGTTACAAAGAGTAAAAGAAAAGCACTAACCATGAGTGTAGTTTTCATCATAACTCCTTATATGCTTAATTTGCCATTTTTTGCAAAACGGGAAAGTTCATTTATACTTTGCGGCTTCATGCTTTCAAGCTTGTTGACTGCACTAAAGTTCAGATTGTCTTTTCCTTTTGTGTATTCTGATTCTACTTGCTTATTAAAACCTTTTCCTGCCATAAGCACTTCGCTTTGAGAAACAGAAGTAGTTGATACTTTTTGCGAAGAGTTTAAAACAATGGCTTTATCGCTTAATGCCGAATCATGAACCCATCCAACGGTACCGCTTTTAAGACTTTTAACCAAATGCCAGCCATTTTGAAGTTTGGTATTTTCAACCTGATTTGCATAATCAAGCTTTAAAATGGGTTTACCTAGAAATGATGGTTTGTCTCTCAAGAAAGTATGCTTCACTTGAACGCTTAAAAGCTCTGCATAGGACAAAGAACTGAGTATTAAAAAGGCAATAACTATTTTTAAAAAATACATTTATACTCCACTATAAAAATGAACTGATGGTTCGTCTATGTAAAATCCTTGTGAATAGTCAATTTCCAACTCTTGTACTTTATTCATAATAGTACTTGAGCTGACATATTCTGCTATAGTCTTTACACCTAATTTTTTAGCAAATTGAACAATAGTCTCAACAACTAAAAGTGCATTTTTATCCACATCTATATCTTTTATAAGTGCACCATCGATTTTTATAAAATCTGGAAGCATCTTGGTTAAATATGAGAAATTTGAGTATCCGCTGCCAAAATCGTCTATAGCTATTTTTGCGCCATATCTTCTAACTTCACTGATAAACCTATCTACTTTTTTAAAGTCCAAAACAGCTTCCGATTCTAAGATTTCAAAAGTTACACGGGAAGATGCTTTAGAATTTTTCAGTTTATTTATTATAAAATTAAATATCTCACTGCTCATAATATCTTCAATAGACAAGTTTATGTTAAAGTCTAAATTACTCTCTTCAAATGCAGCAAAAGATTTATCTATAATAGTTTTGGTCACAATATTATAAACTTTTATTTTTTTTGATACCGGTATGAAAAGCAGAGGAGACAGCACTTTTCCATTTTCATCTATCATCCTGGCCAAGCATTCATATTTTACGATTTTGGAAGTCTTATTGTCAATAATAGCTTGATAATATGGAACTATATTAGAATTTTCAACAGCATGTCTAACGATGCCTGATAATTGCAAGTTTCTTTCATACTCATTTTCAAAACGCATTCTGTCTTCATATATCCAAAATGGAAGCCTACTGTCCTTTGCATATTTCAGTGCCATGGATACCTTAGAAAACATATCTTGATTGTCAGTATTTGAACAAGAAGCCAATGTTAAATCAATAAATATCTTAATGCCTTGATATTCAATAATAATATCTTTTATACTTTTATATAATAAATCTAAATAATTTTTCAATTCATAAAAGCCTAAATTCTGCTCTAAAATTATTGCGAATTCATCCTCTGCAAGCTTGTAGAGTTTATATCCATTTATTATATTTTGAAGATTTTTACTAAGTTCTTCAACAACAATGTCACCTACAACAAAACCGTAGAAATTATTGATTGTTTTATAGTTGTCCAGACTAATAATTACTAAGCCTGCATTTTCATTATCACCCAAATCTTTTCTCAGCTGATACACATTGGGAAGATTTGTTAAGTTGTCTGTAAAGTACCTGCTAAAAAGCTTATTTCTGTATTCGCTTATACTTTTTTGTTGTGAACTGTTTTCTACATGTAACCTTCTTAAAACTTCATCGCATATACTCTTATCGCCTATATTTTTATCCATTGAATATGTGAGTACATATGTTTGCGTTCTGTTTTCATGGTTGAGTAAAACTATCTTTGCATGTGGAAGCGTTTTTTCTAACTCCGATTTTAAATTTTGAACTAAAACAGTATTGTGCCTATACGAAACTATATGTATAAGCATATAATCCTTTTGAATAGTTCTAACTTTTAAAACTGTTTCTTGAACTTCAGTTGATGAAGTCAAAATGAAGCTATCTATCTCTAAACTCATATAAATTCCTTATACACATAGTGTAGCAAAAAAAGTAATAAAGTAGATTTTAACCACTCTTTAAATATA
>CALCGG010000080.1 GCA_937900945.1 uncultured Sulfurimonas sp.
TTCGGTCTTTGATTTTCATCTAGGTGAGTTAATTTCATGGCTCCACTTTTTTGCATTTTTATTATTATAGCGAATGGGTGTTAAATAATGCCAAGTGCTTGTTGATATTCATCAGGAGTATTTAAATTTAAAAATGGCTCTTCATCTTCAAAATCTATAAATGCAGTATTGGAATTTTTTAGTAAGAATCCAAGTTTGTGATTATTGTTTTTTAGCATGTGGATAAACTTGCTTTCAAGTGAGCGATGATAAATCCCGCACATTGGTTGGATTCCGGATTTTGTTCTTGCGATTGTCGCATCTACATGTGTAAAGTCTTGCTCTGCTATTTTGAGTATTTCTGTTTCACTGACAAAAGGGGAATCAACACTCAGTGCAAAAAAACTCTCATCTTGTAATTCTTGAAAAATTGTAACAAATCCGGCAGTAGGAGCAAAAACAGAGTCTGTTTGAAGGTCTTCTATAAAGTTTGCTTCAAAGTCAAACTTATTTTTGTCTTTACATGAGATATATACAGTTTTGAAAATTTTACTGAGGTGTGAGAGTTGAAATTCAGTGAGGGTTGTAAATCCAGAAAACGGGAGAAGAGCTTTGTCTTCCCCCATTCTGCTACTTTTGCCACCGGCGAAGATGACGCAAGGGATATCTAACATTTAGTTTTTTGTTAACTCTGCTTCGATTCTTCGGTTTTTTGCACGGTCTGCACGAGTTTTATTGCTAGCAATAGGCTCAGATTCGCCCTTTCCATCTATAGTAACTCTGTCTGCACTAACACCTTTTTGAACTAACAACGCTTTTACTGCATTTGCTCTTTTTAATGAAAGATCTAAATTGTATTTTTCAGTTCCTGTACTATCTGTGTGACCTACAACATTTGCACTGTAGTTCTTATACATATTTAAGAAGTCTGCAAATTTTTGTACATTAGCATAAGAAGCTTCGTTTACAACATGAGAATTGGTTTCAAAATTGATATGTAAATTTATAATAATAGGACAACCAACAGCATTTACTGTAGCTCCAGCCGGAGAGTCAGGACATTGATCTATAGAATTCTTAACGCCGTCTTTGTCATCATCACCATCTACAGGAACTACAACAGGCGCAGGAGCTGCAACAGGTTCAGGAACTACAACAGGCTCAGGAGCTGCAACAGGCTCTGGAGCAGGTTGCGCTTTTTCACCAAATGCGAAGTTAAGACCAGCTAAAAGAGCTACGTTGTTATCCCATCTGTTTGAATTGTCTTTGATCATATATACTGCTTCAGCTTTTAAAGCAATGCTGTCAGTAAAAGGAATTTTTACGCCAACACCAACATCACCAAATACGCTGTCTTTGTTTCCAGCAAGCTTTGTATTCAAAGTCTCATAACCCATACCAATTTTAGCAAGTGGAATTATAAACCCGAATTTTTTATATTCATAGACACCGTTTAAAGCGATACGGTAAATGTTTGTGTTATCAGTAGCACCTGTATAATCATAATCAGCATTTGTATAAAGAACTGATAATTCAGGCTTAAGAATGCTGTTCACATTGTTGAATTGCGCTTCAGCACCAACAAGTTTTTGATTTTCGATTTCAATATTTCCCTCAGCTATGTTATAGCCAACAACTGGTGTAATCTCGTAATCATATTCTGCAGCCATTGCTAAAGAACCAAGCATAAGAGCAGGGATAAGAAGTAATTTTTTCATTTTTTTTCCTTTGTATTGTTTCGAATTTTTACTATTTCGGAATTCTAACTACAATAATTTAAAATTTATTTAAAGTTAAAAGATAATCTTAATAGTTAAGTTTATCTTGGGTCAGATATGTATCCAGTAATGGCTGAAATAGCCGCTACAGCAGAATTTGCTAGGTAAACTTTAGAGCTTCTGCTTCCCATACGACCCACAAAGTTACGGTTGGTTGTAGAAACTGCAACTTCTCCATCACCTAAAATTCCCATGTATCCACCAAGGCAAGCGCCACATGTAGGATTGCTGACAACTCCGCCGGCATCTATGATGATATCCATGTAGCCAAGTCTGTAAGCCTCTTTGAGAATTTTTTGAGTTCCTGGAGTTACGATAAGACGAACATCATCATGAACTCTCTTTCCTTCTAAAATCTCAGCGGCAGTTTTTAGGTCACTTAAACGACCATTTGTACAGCTACCTATAAACGCCTGGTCTATTTTGATTTTATCTTTTACTGCCTGAGTTATGCTGTGCCCATTTGACGGTAAAAAAGGATATGCAATAACGGGTTCCAGTTCTGCAACATTGATATCCAAAACCATATCATACTTAGCATCTTCATCAGAGTAGTGAATTTTTGGTTCTCGTGCTAAGTTCTTATCTGAAAGAAACTCTTTTGTAGTTTCATCATAAGCCACGATACCGCTTTTTGCACCGGCTTCTATCGCCATGTTGCACATAGAAAATCTATCGTCCATAGTTAAAAATTCTATTGTACTGCCTGTAAACTCCAGTGTTTTATACAAAGCGCCATCCACGCCAATGAGGCGGATAATTTCTAAGATAATATCTTTTCCGGTTGTATGCTTTCCTGGTTTGCCGCTAAGATTTACCTTTATAGATTCAGGAACTTTAAACCAGTTTCCTCCGGTTATCATGGCAAATGCCAAGTCGGTTGAACCCATTCCAGTTGAGAATGCGCCAAGAGCACCATGTGTACATGTGTGAGAATCAGCGCCGATGATTACATCACCCGGAACAACAAGACCTTTCTCCGGTAAAAGTGCATGTTCAATTCCCATATCTTTCTCATCAAAAAAGTTTTTAAGAGAGTGTTCTTTTGCAAAATCACGGCTGATTCGAGCCTGATTTGCAGATGCTATATCTTTAGCCGGAATGAAGTGGTCGAGAACAAGTGAAAATCCATCAGGGTTAGCAAGTTTTGTGGCACCGCTTAGATTAAAAGCACTAATAGAGATAGGAGTTGTAATATCGTTTCCAATAACCATGTCAATGTTTGAGCGGATGATTTCACCGGCAAAAACTTTTCTTCCAACATGCTCAGAAAATATTTTTTCAGTTATAGTTTGTCCCATAATAAACCTTTTAT
>CALCGG010000081.1 GCA_937900945.1 uncultured Sulfurimonas sp.
AACAGCTTTAATATCTGCATCACTGAGTTTAGAAGCTTGCCCTTTCATGACAGTTTTCATAACACCACCATACGTTCCGGCTTTATAGCCATTTAATGCATCACTCACTTTAGCCACAGACCAGCCTTTAATAATTTGAGACTTTCCAAGTGCCGCTTTTTCGGCATTTGTACCATGACAGCCAGCACATACCATAAAAATAGCTTTTCCTGAGTCAAGAGAAGGTTCAGCTGCAGCAGCCACTGCTTTAACCTCATCAACTTTTTTCTCAACTACTGTTGCTTCTTTAGCTGCTTGCGCTTTTACTTCTTCCACCGCCTTCTTAACGACTGGAGTAATTTCTTTATCAATTTGTGTTATTTCTGCTTTAGCTTCAACAACATCTTTAGCTGCTTGCATTTTCACTTCTTCAACAGCCTTTGTTGTGGCTGCAGACACTTCTTGCGCAACCTCCACTGCTTTTGCCTTTTGAACTTCTTCTTTAGCATTATCACTACAACCTATGAAGAAAAATGCCAATATAACGGAAACTAATATTTTCATAACCACCATCCTCTAAACTTAATACAAAGATTATACACTTATTTTAGTTTTATTTAACAAGAAAAACAATTTCTCATTATCTAAATCAGTTCTAAATATCCATTTAATGCTGCTTATAAAAAACCATAAAAACAAAAGTGGCATCACAACACTTTGCACAACAAAAATAGTTATTAAATTTATAATATTTCTTGATGCGTCCTCTATATTTGTTTGGAGTGATTCTAACTGTTTGGATATATTGAGATTCTCAACAAAATCATTGTATTGCGAACTGACACCACTGAAAAATCCACTCTCTTTTTGAGACTTCACAATGTTTGTATTTTGATTTTGAATATCTTCCAATTTAGCTTTCGTGCTTTCAATAACACTAGCTGAAGTTTTATACTCTGTAACAAGCACTGCATTGTAAAAATAATCGGATGCATATACAAAGAAAATTGCAGCAAATCTCAGCACTAAAAGGAACATAAAAATTCTCATGGATATACTCAATAGTTTACTGCTTTGAAGCTTCACTGTAAAGAAAAAAATGATTGCAAATGATGCACTTGCAACAAGCGCTACCTGAAGAAATATTTTTGAACTTAGTACTAAAAGCAATTTTTGAATCCCAAGCGATACGGAAGCAAAAAGCATCACCCATGAAAACCTCTCAACCATATCATTAAAGGGGTCAAGCACTTCTCCGACACTGAAAGTAAGTCCTATTCCAACCGGTGCAACTGAAAGTTCAGTCCCTTGAATAAGGGAGATGACTGCATTTAAACCTTTTGCTAAACCAAATGCGATCATTGCTCTATCAAAAGCCTCATCTTGCAATTTCATCGCATTTTCATCAAGAGTTAATGAGAGACTTAATCCAAGAATTAGAACCAAAAAAACTGTTAAAAATACTTTCATTCAATCGCCTCTAATGCTTTTTAGATATAATATCAAGATTTTATAAGGACGCAACTTAAAAACATGAACTTTGAACCCTATCCATTTGAAAAATTAAATACTTTACTTTCTGATATTGAGCCTAATCAAGACTTTACAGCATCTGTTTTAACTATAGGTGAGCCGCAGTTTGAAACTCCGGACTTTATACAAAGAGCTCTTTGTAACAACGCTGATTTACTCAAAAAATACCCAAAAACGAACGGCGAAGATAATCTTAGAGTTGCTCAAAGAGAATTTATTTCAAAAAGATTTAATACTACGCTTACATGTGAGCAAATCATCCCTACTTTTGGCACGAGAGAAGTATTGTTTAATTTTCCACAGTTTTTACTTTTTGACAAAAAAGAGCCTCTTATGGCTTTTACAAATCCTTTTTACCAAATCTATGAAGGTGCAGCCATTGCGTCAAAAGCAAAGATGCTCCTTTTAAACCTCGATAAAGATAATGGATTTAAACCTGTCATACAAGAAGAAAAGTTAAGTACATGTGACCTTGTTATTTTAAATTTTCCTAATAACCCGACAACATCGGTTCTTACACTTGATGAACTTGGAGAGTGGGTAAAACTCGCTCTTAAGTATGATTTTGTTTTAGTGAACGATGAGTGTTATAGCGAGATTTATACCGCCGAACCTATCCCCTCACTTTTAGAAGCTTCATCACATGTAGGAAATACTGACTTTAAAAATGTTTTAGTGGTAAACTCTATCTCTAAACGCTCATCAGCTCCCGGTCTACGTTCCGGTTTTATTGCAGGAGATGCAAAAATATTAGAAGAATATATGAAATATAGAACCTATGTAGGTTGTGCATCTCCGCTTCCGCTTCAGAGTGCTGCGGCAGCTGCTTGGAGTGATGAAGAGCATGTGGCAGCTTCACGAGATATTTACAAAAAAAACTTTGAATTGGCAAAAGAGATATTAGGTATTGAGATTCCAAAAGCTACATTTTACATCTGGCTGAAAGTACAAAATCCGCTTGAATTTACAAAAAAATTATATAAAGAGTACAATGTAAAAGTACTGCCTGGTGAATACTTGGCTAGAGATGATGAAAATGGTGTAAATCCCGGAAAAGATTTTGTCCGTATTGCTTTAGTTGAGAGCCCAGAAAAAACAGAAAATGCCTTACATAGAATAAAGGAGTGTTTGTCATGAGTGAAGTAGAAAAGCTAAAAGCAGAGGTATTAAAAGCACAAGAAAATTCTGATATAGCATCCCTTTATGTTTTAGAACAACGTGCTCATGAGATTTTTGATGAAGATACCCTTCACGGATTTTATGCAAATATCCTTGATTTGGCTCTAGAGAGACTTACAGATACTTTGGAATCTCATAGAGTCATGGATATAAATGAAGTTCAGGATTTTGCAACTCTCAGAGCACTTTATGAGTATGCCATAGAGCATTACAGTGCTGGTCAGGTTGCTGATGCAAGTGCTTTATTTGAAGTTTTAAGCGGACTTAGTAATGATAATAAATTTTCATCAGCACTTAAGCTTCATTGGATTGCTTCTGCGGAAAATATATCTTTAGACGATTTTTTATCTCAAATAGCGGATATTGATGAAACTCAGAATGCAGGCACTTTTTACATAAGCTGCTTTACAAAAGAGGCACAAAAATTGCTGGACAATTCCCAGATAAAAGGGGAGAAAACTATATGACAAAGAAAAAAATTCATTTTATTGGTATCGGCGGTATAGGTATTTCAGGACTTGCCCAATACATGCATTATCAAGGTCATGAAATAAGTGGTTCTGATATATCTGATTCGCTTATTATTAAAAAATTAAGAAAGCTGGGAATCAAAATCTCAATTCCGCATGATGCATCGATTATTACAGATCAAGACTTGGTAGTTCACTCTGCAATCATCCGTCCTGACAATCCCGAAGTTGTCGCTGCAAAAGCTAAGGGAATTGAAGTTTTAGCCCGTAGAGAAGCACTTCTTCAAATCTTGCACAATTCAAAAGTGTACGCAGTTGCCGGTGCACATGGCAAAAGCACTACAACAGCAATACTTACAGCTATCATGAGCGGTTCAGCTATCATCGGTGCCGAGTCAAAGGCATTCGGCTCCAATGTGCGATACGATGACACAACTGATGTCATGCTTTTTGAAGCAGATGAGAGTGATGGAAGTTTCATAAATTCAAATCCTTACTGTGCCTTGGTTATCAATGCTGAACCCGAACACATGGAATACTATGACTATAACTATCCCCTTTTCTATGATTCATACAAAAAATTCATAAACTCGGCAAAGGTGCGTGTCTTAAATGCAGAAGACCCATTTTTAGCTAAACTAATTGGTGAAGTTGATGCTCACTGGCTGTATCCGAGCAAAGATATTTTAGATGTTGAGTTCGTTCTTAGAGATGATGAGCCCCATACAAGATTTACTTTAAAAGATTTAGGGACATTTGATGTTTGGGGATTTGGCAGACATATTGCAATCGATGCCTCTTTAGCAATTTTAGCAGCGTATGAGTCAATGGATATTGAAGATATCAGAGCCAATCTACTTACTTTTAAGGGCATTAAAAAACGCTTTGATATTGTCGGTTCACAAGCAGACAGCGTCATAATTGACGATTACGGTCACCATCCGACAGAGATAAAAGCTACATTTCAATCAGTTAAAGAGTATGCAGCACTTAAAGGTTTTGATAAAATCACAGCTATTTGGCAGCCACATAAGTACTCCCGCACTATTGATAATCTTGAAGAGTTTATCAAGTGTTTCGAGGGTACACAAGAACTTATAATTTTACCTGTCTGGTCAGCCGGAGAAGCTGTTCGTGAAATAGATTTTAAAGAGAAGTTTAAAAACTACAACCTGATAATGGCAGACAATATTACAAGAGCAAACAACACAATCTCAATTATAAAAGATAAGGAAGTTGTAAAAACCGTAAACAAAGGTCTTATTATAGGCTTTGGGGCCGGGGATATAACTTATCAGATCAGAGGAACTGCATAGTGGCTTACATACTTGGTCTTATTGTTGTAGGGTTACTCTTTGTCTCCATGCACTATTTTACAGAACTCAGCAAGTCTGAAAAAATCATGATAACCGCTGTACTTTTAGGCATAATTTCTAGTGCAATTGCCTATAATGCTTATAGCGATACGCAAAGAAAAATTATAGAAAATGTTGTTATAAAATTCAATCAAAATAAAACTGTAGACTGTGACGGTGTTGATGTAAACAGCACAAATTACACTCTGAGTATCGGAACTTACACATTTATCGGTAAAGAAAATACTCCATATTATGGTCAAATGGTTAGTGCATATCAGTGCAAATAGACACTTCAAAAAAATCTAAAATCGAGTTGCTTATTGACCAACTCGATTTAAAAGATCATATCAGTTCCTTCCAACAATTCTTTTCAAGAGATACGGCACTTTATATTGAGGGTGACCAAGAACTTCATTTTCGCTACATAAAAGCACTTGACAAGATAGAGTTTAAAGCGCCTCCAAAAATTGCAAACTTCTCAAACATAAAAAATCATCTCAAAAAAAGAGGTGTTTTAAACTTTGAGCAAATCTTTGAAATCATCAAAGTCGTAAGATATTTCCGTTATTTTAAAAACCGCGAACTTGAGGGCATCATCGGTGAATGGATGAGCAGGTTCATCATTGATGAAAGATTTACAAAAATCGATGAGTATTTTACCCATGACGGTCATTTTAACGAATCATTAGATGAAACACTTTACGGCTTGAGTGCCAGAATCAAAGAACACAAAAACAACATGGGTGATTCACTCAAAAGACTGCTTTCCACTTCAAAACTTTCCTCTTATCTGGTTGATTCTCAGATTCACTTTATAAATGATGAAGAATGTCTGCTGGTTCGCGGAGGGTTTAACCATGTACTCAAAGGCGCTGTTGTAGCACGAAGCAGCGGAGGTTTTTTTTATGTATCACCCGACAGTATCTTAAAAGCCAAAGAGCAGATACGATATATCGAGCAGGAAAGAGAAGCTATTTTTTATACCTACTCCAAAGAATTCTCTTCTAAACTTGCGGAAATCCAGCCTTTCATCGCTTTTATAGACAAAGAGTTTGACAAATTTGACAACTATCAGGCGAGAGTCTTATTTGCAAGAGCCAAAAACTTGCAACTCGTTAAATCCAAAAGTGATTCTAAAATAGTTTTAGATAGTTTCATCCACCCTGCTCTGCATAAAGCTAAACCTATACATGTAGACTTTTCTAAAAATATCCTGATGATTACCGGTGTAAATGCCGGAGGTAAAACGATGCTCTTAAAGTCCATCTTAGCGGCTAGCTTTATGGCAAAGTATATAATTCCGATGGGTATAAATGAAAACAAATCGCACATCGGTTCTTTTAAAAATATATTGGCCATCATAGATGACCCTCAAAATGTCAAAAATGACATTTCTACTTTTGCCGGACGTATGCAGCAATTTTCAAAAATCTTTGAGTATAAAGATGCCTTGGTTGGAGTGGATGAGATAGAGCTTGGAACCGACAGCGATGAAGCTGCGGCACTGTTTAAGGTAATCCTTGATGATTTGGTCTCAAAAGGGCAAAAAGTGGTTGTTACAACTCACCACAAGCGCCTCGCTGCACTTATGGCAGACCGTGACGATGTTGAGCTCATGGCGGCTATTTATGATGAAGAGTTTAGAGTTCCAACTTATGAATTTATGCAGGGGATTATCGGAAAAAGCTACGCTTTTGAGACTGCCAGCCGTTATGGCATTTCCAACAAGATAGTCAACGAAGCGAAGATCGTTTACGGAGACAACAGTGAAAAACTCAATCTTCTTATTGAGAGAGGCTCACAGCTTGAACGTGAGTTAAAACAAAAGCACAAAAAAGTTGATGAACAGCTAGAAGAATTAGAACAAAAAAAATTACATTTAGTAGCAGAGAGAGAAAGAATATTTGCTGAGCTACATGAGCAAAAAGATGCCTTAAAAAGAAGTTATGAGGTAGCGATAAACGAAGCAAAACTGGCCGCAAAAGCCGGTGATACTACAGCGATTCATAGAGCCATGAACAAGGCGAACCAGCAACTGCCAAAAGAAGAAAAAAAAGAACAACTTCCTCGACATGTAGAGTTTAAAGTCGGAGATCAGGTTAAATATCATAGTAAAAGCGGAACAATCCTCTCTTTGACAGAGCAGAAAGATGCGATGATAGAAGTTGAGGGGATGCGACTTCGTGTTAAAACAAAACAGTTAAAACACACCCAAATTATAAAGCAAAAACCAAAAACTGATGTGAAGTTAAGCGTGGAAAAAAGAGCCGGACTGAAATGTGACTTACATGGGATGAGAGCCGAAGAGGCTACAGAAGTTTTAGACACTTTCATCTCTGATGCTCTGATTTCCGGCTGGGACGAAGTGATAATTTATCATGGAATTGGAACCGGCAAACTTTCCTACGCTGTTAAAAACTTTCTGTCAGTTCATCCCAGAGTTAAAAAATTTGAAGATGCACCACAACACTTAGGCGGTTTTGGCGCAAAGATAGTGAGTTTATAAGATGTTTAAGACTCTCATCGGAAAATTTACTTTTTTCTTTTGGTTAATATTTTTAATTTCAAATATCCTTATCTATTTTTTTGGGGCTGTTTATATTAAAAACCTTCTCATTAATTCAGAGGAAAATAGTATTTCTCTCATGCTAAACACTTTAAAACCAGTTATAGCTTTTGACATATCATTTGACCAAGAAGAACAACTAAATCAACTGCTAAACGGTATATTAGAATACAAAAGTGTAAAAAAAGTTCAATTAAACTACGGTGATGCACAAACAATCTTAAAGACTAAAGAAACTAAAAATTCAGACAAACTATTTAGCTACAAAGTATTTATCACGGACCCTTTTTCCGATGAAATACTTGCAAATATAGATCTCTCATACTCAAATGAAAACATAAACAACTTACAGAAAAAAATTCTTACAATACAATTCTTTATATTTATTTTTACTTTATTCTTGTTTTTTTTATTTTTTATTTATGTCAAACAAGACCTTAACGCTTTAAGAGATATCTCAAATTCATTACAAGAGTATTCAGAATCTAAAATTATAAAACCAATAATTCTGCAAAACAAGAGTCAAGAGATAACAACAATTGCAAATGTTGCCAACGAGATGATATCCCATATCTCACAGTATCTCCAAGAGTTAAAATCTTTTAATACTCTACTAGAATATCAAGTGAACGAAGAAATACAAAAAGTTCAAAAGCAAGAAAAAATAATAGTGCATCAATCCAGACAAGCTGCAATGGGAAAGATGCTCGAATCAATTGCACACCAGTGGAGACAGCCATTAAATATTATAGGGATATCTGTAGCAAACTTAGAAGTACAAGCTATGCTCGGGACTATAGAGAATAAAGATTTAATAAAAAAATTGCAACTAATCTCTTTAAACACAAACTATATGTCAGATACTATTGATGACTTTCGCAATTTTCTAAGCCCAAATAGAAATATTGTAAATTTTAATTTAAAAAACAGTATTGGGGAAGTTTTGACTATTATGGATGCAGAACTTCAAAATAAAAAAATAAAATGCACAATAAAAGAAGAACAATCTGTAAACTCTGCGGGTGTCGAAAATGAGTTTAAACAAGTCATATTTATTCTAATACATAATGCAAAAGATGCAGTAATCTCCGAAATGGAGAAAAAAAAGAGAGATTCTGGAAATATTTTTATCACTATTTCGCAAAAAAATAATACAGCTATTATTGATATAGAGGATAATGGCGGAGGTATTGAAGAGGATATTATTCCATCTATATTTGACCCATACTTTAGTACAAAGTTTGCTTCTCAGGGAACCGGCATTGGACTGTACATGGCTAAAAATATTATAGAATCCAGAATGCAAGGAACTCTTAGTGTAAAAAACACACAAGATGGTTGTTGCTTCACAATTGAATTACCGAACAAGGATAACAACACATGAAAAAATTAGCTTTACTGCTTATCAGTGCAATACTTTTTGCCAACGAAGTTGAGACATTAAATCTTTTAGATGATTTAAGGGATGCATCAGAGCTAACAACAAAAACAAAACTCAACAGCAACAAGACTCCTGCTATTGTATCGGTACTCCATGGAGATGAATTAAAAAAACTTGGTATTACAAACCTTTACACAGCACTTGAAACTGTCCCGGGAATAGAAATCTCCATGGGAACAGCAGGTGCAAAGCAGATAAACATGAGAGGAAACAAATCTCTTGTGAGAGATAAAATAAAGTTAATGATTGATGGGATTAGTACCCATAGTGAGCTTAGTGGAGCTAGCTATTTTTACTTAGATATGCCAATTGAGTTAATTGAGAGGATAGAAGTTATCCGTGGTCCAGCTTCTGCTCTTTATGGCTCATTTGCGCATATTGGTGTCATCAATGTTATTACAAAAAGTTCTGCCCACAAAAACAACATTGTATTTGCTACTGCAAGTTCTGAAGGTTTTAAAGGTACAGGGTTTGTCCAACATATAAACTCTGATATGCTTAAAATCGCTATCGATGGCTTTTTTCAAGATAATAAAAATAGTAGAGAATATGGCTCGTATAGCCTTCTACCGGCACAAAACGAGTTTACCTCTTATGAGGATTTTACAAATAAATCTTTGGGTGTCAATATTGAGATTGCTAAAGAACTATCATTGAGTACAAGATGGCTAACGCTAGATAATCAAAATTATTTTGGATATGGTAATTGGCCAATTGTCCAGGACCCTAAAAGGTTAAAACACACTTCTTTTATCAGTGAGCTAAAATATACACCTAAACTCTCCTCTGATGCTTCTATGGAGATAAAAGCCGGTTACAAATTTTATAAATTTGAAGGTAC
>CALCGG010000082.1 GCA_937900945.1 uncultured Sulfurimonas sp.
AGGATGATATTGAGATATGCTCAAGAGATTTAAAAGGGAAATGGATGGTTTTATACTTCTATCCAAAAGACAGTACTCCAGGATGTACAACAGAAGCTTGTGAGTTTACCGAAGCAGCTCCTGATTTTTCAGATCTAGATGCAATCATCCTTGGCGTAAGTGCAGACAGCACAAAAAGACATCGTAATTTTATAGAAAAACAAAATTTGGGTATTACTCTTTTAAGTGATGAAGATACTTCCATGATGCAACAGTACGGTGTCTGGCAGTTGAAGAAAAATTATGGAAAAGAATATATGGGCATTGTTCGAACGACTTTTATAATTGACCCTGCCGGAGTTATACAAGCTATATGGGAAAAAGTTAAAGTTAAAGAGCATGTATCGACTGTGCAAACTGAGTTACAAAGACTTCAATCACTTTAAAAAACTACTACTTATTTGACATGTAAACATCTTTACATGTCAATATTCCAGCAAAAATTAAATAAACTTTTAGTATAATTCCACGATTTTTCTTTTCGCTATATGCATTTGAAAATATTAACAGGTATGTATCAAAAATCAGTGCAAGCTCTTTTTTAAGAGTAAATTGTTCGATATTACCGAAGTTTAACTGATAAAACTCTGGTTTGAAAAATAACCTTTAAGGATACCCTATGGTAACTATGAAAGACCTATTGGAATGTGGTGTACACTTTGGACACCAAACTCGTCGTTGGAACCCGAAAATGAAAAAATATATTTTTGGTGTTCGTAAAAATATCTATATTATAGATTTACAAAAAACTCTTCGTTATTTCCGTAACACGTACCAAATCGTTGTTGATGCAGCAGCTGAAGGTCAAACAGTACTTTTCGTTGGTACAAAAAAGCAAGCTCGTGCTTCTGTTAGAGATGCGGCTATTGCATGTGGAATGCCTTATGTTGATAACAGATGGTTAGGTGGTATGCTTACTAACTTTCCAACTATTCAAAAGTCTATCCGTAAACTTGATGTTATTTCTGAAATGCAAGAAAATGGTCAGATTGATCTTTTAACTAAAAAAGAAGCTTTAATGCTCTCACGTAAAAAAGAGAAACTTGAAGAATATTTCGGTGGTATCCGTAATATGAAAAAACTTCCTGATATGATGTTCGTTGTAGATGCAGTAAAAGAGCATATTGCAGTTTTAGAAGCTCGTTGTTTAGGTATCCCTGTTGTTGCTCCACTAGATACGAACTGTGATCCGGATTTAATCACTTATCCAATTCCTGGAAATGATGATGCTATTCGTTCTATTCAATTATTTTGTCGTGAAATGACAGCTGCAATCAACGAAGGTAAAGCGTTGATGAATGGCGGTTCTACTGAAGCGCAAGAAGCAGAAGTTGAAGAAGAAAACACTGCTGCAGAAGCAGAAGTTGCAGTAGAAACAGAGGAAAAATAATTATGGCAGATATTACAGCAGCAATGGTAAAAGAGTTGCGCACAGCAACTGATGCGCCAATGATGGATTGTAAAAAAGTTTTGGTTGAAGCTGATGGAGACATGGCAAAAGCAACTGAACTTTTAAAAGAAAGAGGGATTGCAAAAGCAGCTAAAAAAGCTGATAGAGTAGCAGCTGAAGGCCTTGCCGGATTTAAAATTGCTGATGATTTTTCAAAAGCTACAGTTGTTGAGATTAACTCTGAAACTGACTTTGTTGCTCAAAATGAAGGTTTTAAAAATTTAGTTAAAGAAACAACAGAAGAGATTTATAATAATAATCCTGCAGATGTTGCAGCTTTAATGGCTAGTCCTTTTGGTTCAAAATTTACAGATGCTGTTTCGAAAATCGGTGAAAAAATAGAAGTTCGCCGTTTTGGTACATTAACAGCGGATGCTACAACGGCTCTTAACGGATATATTCACTCAAATAACCGCATAGCGGTAATCGTAAAAGCGAAATGTGATAGTGAAAAAACTGCCCAAGGAATGAGAGATACTTTAAAGCAAGTTGCTATGCATGCATCTGCTATGAAGCCGACTACACTTTCTTATAAAGACTTTGATGCTGATTATGTTCAGTCTGAAACAGTTGGAAGAATCGAAGTTATTAAAAAAGAAAATGAAGAACTTGCTCGTCTTAAAAAACCTCTTAAAAATGTACCTCAGTATATTTCTATGAGTCAATTATCAGATGAAGTTTTAGCCCAAGCTGAATCTGCTATCAAAGCTGAATTGACAGCTCAAGGCAAGCCGGAAAAAAT
>CALCGG010000083.1 GCA_937900945.1 uncultured Sulfurimonas sp.
TATCTGTTAAGATATTATCTTTACCTCCAACAACAGTCACACCTTCATAAATCTCATCACCATTCACTATTTCTTTAAGAGAACCATCTACACTTTTAACATAAAACGTGCCGTCTAAATCTGTGATTTTTCCAATTACATTTGACATGATAAATCCTTTAAATATAGTTTTATACTTATGATTGTAGAACGATTCTAAATATAAAGTATATTGTACTCTAGTACATGTACTGATGAGTGGGGCAATTAAATTTGCTTAATTTGTCTCTTCGTTTAACAGATACTGTATAATTTGTTAAGATATTTTATATATTAATATAGTAAAATTCAGTCATGTTAATTTAAAGGATAACAATGAAAAAGATTTCAACGATCTTAGTAGGTGTATTTTTAGCACTAGGAATGAGTGTTTGTTCAGCAGAGACTCTAAATATAGCAGAGATGAATAAAGGTCAGAATATTCAAATATTCAGTGTTGATAATTCGAGTGGTGCAATTACCGATAAAACTATTAACAAAGATTTTGAAGCTAGTGGTTTAGTTGTTGACGTTAATAATAACATGAATTCACTTTTTGAAAAAAGATACAATAAGATTCACCACAAAATGTATCACTTAGCAATATTTCGCAATGATGCGTTGATTTTAAAACTGATTAAAAAATATCCAAAGATAGGTTTACTTTCGCCGCTATCGATGTCAATCTACTCAAATGATGCAAAAAATACTATTAATATTTCTACATTATCTTTAACTGGTATGGCAAGAGTTACTCAAATT
Organism: uncultured Sulfurimonas sp.; assembly: GCA_937900945.1. GTDB lineage: Bacteria > Campylobacterota > Campylobacteria > Campylobacterales > Sulfurimonadaceae > Sulfurimonas. Next base: position 781 of record CALCGG010000083.1, read on the forward strand.
CCTGCAACAGATCCAGACTTAATGGAATATGCCAGATTAATAGACGTAGCACTCCATAAAGCATTACCAAATGGTAGTTATCAGCCTTTAAGCTATACTGTCACATCTTCAGATAAGCCATTAACTACTGAGTTTACAACAGAGTTCGAGCTTGAGGGTGACGCAACATATGCGGATGCGAAACAAGACTTTGAAAATGAGTTCGAAGGTGAATTGGCTCCTCTTGGGTTTGTTATACCAAAGTTTTATAACCTACAAGAAGATTTATTAAAGAAAAATGGACAAGATGATTATGATTTTTACGATACATACTCAATTTGTAAATTTAATGTAATATTCCCTGTATCGAAAGATCATCCAGAAGCTGGTGCTTTTGCTCCTTGTTCACTCTTTATTTATAAGAAAAAAGATGAAGACACGGTACATATTGGGTACCCTTCGGTGGAGAACTGGATTGATAATCTTGATATTACTGATGAAGAGTCAATTAACGCACTTCGTAGTTCTGAAGGTATGATTAAAAAGATTCTTGAAGGAATGACTGAATAGTTAGTTCCATCTGCTCTTAGTATATTTACTTGTTTTTAAGCAAGTAAATATACTCCTCAAAAATCCAAATTTACCTGCAGAAATATTTTTTGATACAATTACGAAATTTTATGAAGCAGTTTGGCTGGATATTGTCTTTAGTATTTGGGTTGGTGATTTGTTATTGCTAAAGTCTTTGAAGGTTCATAAACAAGTGGTGGGTCCTCCGTGACTCGAACACGGGACCACTCCGTTATGAGCGGAGGGCTCTAACCAACTGAGCTAAAGACCCACTGTTTATAGGGCGAAATTATACTCGACTATACCTTATATAATCCTGATTTTTAGATATTTTAATTGTTGTTTCCTTTAAGATATTAATATGTTAAAATTATACAAAAAAGAGACGAAATGAAAATTGTAGTAAATGGTGAAATACGTGAGTTTAATGAGGGGAGTACCCTATCAGAAATATTAAATGAATTGTCTTTAAACGGAAAAGTTATGGCAGCAGCTGTAAATATGGAAATCGTCAAGCAAGACAATTGGTCTACTTATACTCTGAATGATGGTGATAAATTAGAATTATTAGATTTTGTTGGCGGTGGCTGATTAACGGTTAGTTCTTTTCCCTTCAAGAGCTACAACTGCTATGGCATATTCTCCATCATGAGTTATAGATACACTTGTATCTGAGATACTGAAATTATTGAGTATTTTTTGTGTTAGAAGTATTTGTGGTGCGCCTTTTTTAGTTTTTGAAATAACAATATCATGGAAAGAACATTCAGCCCCTATACCAACACCCAAAGCTTTTGAACATGCTTCTTTAGCAGCCCAAAATCCTGATGCAGTTTTGTAATTTGTAACAAGTAATATTTCGTCTTTTGATAAAAATTTTAGAAGTGCCTTCTCACCAAAGCGCTCCATTAAGCGATTCATGCGAGAAGTTTTAATGAGGTCTATGCCAATCATTTACTGAATAACAAATTCCGTAAAATAGATACCTTTTATTTGTCCATCTGAAATCATAGCATTCAGTGTATCCATAATTTGGTCAGAAACTTTTTGCTTACCTTTTTTAGAAGATATCTCTTCAAGTGTTTTAGAAGTTAAAATTCTAATAATTCTATCTCTTAGAACAGGCGCTTTCGAATCTAACTCCAGACTTAGTTCTGCCCCTTCTAGCTCTAATGACATTGTAACTTTCAAGTAACGACGGCCTGAATCACTTTTTAGATTTACAGTAAAGGTGTCAAGTGGATATAAAAGGCCGATTTGATTAAGTTTTCTCGAATCCTCCATGTCTGCGTCAGAACTTCTTTTTGGTTTCATTTCGGCAGATTTTTCTTTTACCTGTGGTGCACTTGAAGCTGTAGCCTGCTCGTCATCTGAACCCATCATAAGAATAGCTACAACCGCACCTCCAAGGATGATAAGTATCAAAACAACTATGATAATTATCATCAGCATATTTGATTTTTTTTCTACTGGTGCACCATCTTCTTCTGTACTTTCTTTATTAGCCATTTTTATTCCTTAATATATAATTATGGTTAGTATATCAAAATTTATAAAAAATTATAAATTTTTGCTATCGTCTTCTGTCAAATCATTTAGTGGTAAGAATTCATAAGAATCTGCATTATAATAGTCTATATTACCTGTTTCAATGTCATAGTACCATCCATGAATATGTAAATTCCCAGCTTCAAACCTTTCTTTTACTTCAGGATAAGTTAAAATATTTTCTATTTGCTTAGTGATGGATAATTTTTCAGTCAACCTTAATAAGTCAGCTCTGGAAGCATTTGTACCTAGAGCAAGAATCGCAGATTTTTTTGCACTTTCTCCAAGTTCAAGCCATTTTTTCGTGTGAGGCATACGAGTGTAGTCTATATTTTCAAAAAGACTTTGACATGCACCACAATGACTATGACCACAGATTATAATCTCTTTAACATTCAGTGCACATACTGCATATTCAATGCCGGAAGCTGTTGCATGAAAGTCTTCATCAGGTTTAAACGGAGGTACAAAATTACCAACATTTCTAATGACAAACAAATCACCTGGATTTGATTGAACTATTAAGTTTGGTATCACCCTAGAATCAGCACAACCTATAAACAAGGCTTTTGGAGCTTGTCCTGTTTTAACTAAATGGAGCAACGATTCTTTATTCTTTTTAAAGTATTGTCTAAATAGTTTGTTTCCCTCTGCATATTTTTCTAAATTCATGATAAACGATTAGTTTTAAACTAATCACACCCCACTATATTTAATGTTTTGATTATCTCTTCAAAAATAGCACCGGCTTCGCGATCAGCATCATCATGATACTCAATCACCAGTACATCTTTGTGATCTGATATGCTACATGTATATGTTTCAGGTTGTATCTTGTGCCTTGCAATTATCTCTTCAACCGTAGAACAAACCAAAGAACTCTCTTCTTTACCTTCATAAGCTATAGACAGTTTAGCGTATCTTTCTTCACTACGAAATTGTGCGTCAATCATCGATTTCCTTTATCTCTAATAATGCGCTAAGTATACAACTATTATGATAATACTAATTTTAAATTGTGCTTAATTTAATACCATTCTAAAAGTTTTGTCACTTCATCGACTATAAAAGTTTTAATAGTCGTTTTTTCTAATGGTTTTTTTGCCAACATCGCTTTAGAGATGTTTTGCATTTTTGCTTCCTTTAGCCTTACATCCATCGCATATACTTCCCTGACATCTCCAACAAGTGAAACTTCTCCTATAAATACTGTCTGTTTTGAAATTGCACGATCTCTAAAACTGCTTATAATAGCCGCTAATATTGCTAAATCTGCTGCTGTTTCAGTTATTTTAATACCGCCGGTAATATTTATAAAAACATCATATCCAGAGAGTGGAATTTCCAATTTTCTCTCTAAAAGTGCCAAAAGCATATTTAATCTGTTAGTATCAAAACCGGTTGCCTGTCTTTTAGAATTTGAAGTATGTGATTCTGAAACTAAAGCTTGAACTTCCAGTATAATTGGACGTGAACCCTCCATAATTACAGTGAGGGCAGAACCTGCCTGTTCAGAGTTACGGTTGAAAAAGCGTGAAGCAACATCCGTAGCAGATACCAAACCTTCACTTCTCATCTCAAAAACACCTATTTCACTTGTTGGTCCAAAACGGTTTTTAAACCCTCTTAGTATTCTAAGTTCCTGAGAAGAATCTCCCTCAAAATATAAAACCGTATCTACCATGTGTTCTAGAACTCTGGGACCAGCTATGGACCCTTCTTTTGTTATATGTCCAATAATAAAAATAGCTATATCTTTCTCTTTCGCTATTCTCATCAGTTCAAAAGTTATCTGCCTGACTTGCGTTACAGAACCAGGCGCTGAAGTAATACTCTCAGAATACATAGTTTGTATTGAATCTATGATTATAAACTCATACTCCCTATGTGCAAGTTCGACCAAAACCTGTTCAAGCCTGATTTCGCTTAAAAGATATAAAGTTTTCATGTTTGCCCTGAGTCTATTGGCCCGCAGTTTTATCTGTCCGGCTGATTCTTCCCCTGTTACATATAAGACATTTTTTCCTAATGACGCTATGTTGGAACCTACTTTTAAAAGTAATGTTGACTTTCCCACACCCGGACTACCTCCGATAAGCGTAAGTGAACCTGGAACGACTCCTCCCCCTAAAACTCCATCCAATTCTACGTCTAATGAAGAATATCTGTATACTTCACTTTCTTCTATATCATTAATGCTTATGGCTTTAGCCGTTGATGAAGTAGCAGATTTAGTATTTTTTACAACCTCCTGCTGATGCTCATTTAACTCAACAAATGAATCCCAAGCTCCACAGTTAGTACATTTACCCATCCATTTCGGAGTAGTCAGACCGCAGTGTTGACATTCAAAAAGTACTTTTTTCTTAGCCATAAGTATGCCTTGTTTTTATTAGTGATGGATTATACATCTTTTTGCATGTGGAAATAAATTATATGGCATTTTGTCATGTAAGTTGACTACATCAATATATCTTGATACAATGTTACTATAAATAGCGGAGGTTTTTTATGGAAGTATTTTCAAAAACAATATCAGCTCTCAATGATGAAACCAGAGTTTTAATCATCCGTTTTTTAGATGAGACTGGTCCGCTTTGTGTTTGTGACATGCAAGCATCATTAGGTATGATTCAGTCACGATTATCCAGACATCTCAAGATATTAAAAGAGGCTGGATTTGTGAGGGTAGAGAGAAAAGGGACATGGGCTTATTACTCTATTCGCTCTCCCCTTGACAGATTTCGGAGTGAATCCATAGAAGAAATTCGCCATCTTGGTATCACCTTGCCAAAGCTTCAAAAAGTCTCCGAAAATGAATGTAGTTTATAGGATTTTGACATGTGGAAAGAAAGTGTAGACTATTTAACAAACGACTTACTGCATTTAGAAGGGCATGTAGGTGAGGCTGTAAATTTTTTCATCTATGATACTGTGAAAATATGGTTTCTTCTTATTACAATAATTTTTGCAGTTTCATACCTTAGAACGCATTTTAATACGGAATATGTGAGAGCGCATCTGCAAGGTAAGTCACAACTTTATGGAAATGTTTTAGCGGCTCTTTTTGGCATAGTCACTCCATTTTGTAGTTGCAGTGCCATTCCTCTGTTTTTAGGTTTTATTCAAGCTCGCATACCCATTGGTGTGACTTTTTCATTTTTGATTAGCTCCCCTATGAACAACGAGATTGCGATAGCACTTTTATTTGGTTTGTTTGGCTGGAAAGTCACAGCTGTTTACATTGGATTTGGTCTTTTAGTAGCAATTTTAGGGGGATTTTTTATTGGTCGAATGAAAATGGAAAAATACATCCTCATGGATGTAAAACCTATGGAAGGGGAGCTGGAACTTATTAAGATAAAACTTACAACAAAACAGCGACTCAAAGAATCTTATAACTACACTGCCGAAATTTTTAAAAGTATCTATCTTTATGTTGTTATCGGGGTAGGAATAGGTGCATTTATTCACGGCTATATTCCGGCAGATTTTATAGCGGAGTATGCCGGAGCTGAAAACCCTTTTGCTGTTTTAGTCGCAGTTTTAATGGGAATCCCCATGTACTCAAATGCTGCCGGAGTCATGCCTCTTGTTGAAGTATTAACAGGCAAAGGGATGCTGCTTGGAACTGCGCTTAGTTTTATGATGGCAGTAACCGCACTGAGTCTTCCTGAGGCGATGATACTTAAAAAAATCCTCCATGTGAAGCTCATTGCAACTTTTTTTGGCATCGTAGGTTTAGGGATAATCGCTATCGGTTATCTATTTAATTTTATACTCTAAAGGAACAAATATATGAAAATTGAAGTTTTAGGAACAGGTTGTCCAAAATGTATAGCACTGGAAAACGCTGTAAAACAAGCCATAGCAAAAAGCGGCAAATTTGTGCAGCTCGTAAAAGTGGATGACATCATGAAAATCATGGAGTACCAAGTTGTCAGTACTCCAGGTTTAGTTATAGATGGAAAAGTCGTAAGTACGGGTAAAGTTCTCAGTGTGGATGAAGTTTTAGCACTCATAAATGCTTAGTTATGTATAATTTACTTAAAAAAACGTGTGACCCATTCCATAACAAAGAATGGGTATAAAAAGGAAATGTATGGCACATCATCACCATAAAGTAAGTGAAAAAAATCTATTTATCACCATAATTTTAAATATCATTATAACAGTTGCACAAATAATTGGAGGAATATTTTCCGGTTCACTTGCACTGCTAAGTGATGCTATGCATAATTTAAGTGATGTTATTGCTCTTATTATCGCTTATGTGGCCAATCGTTTAACTGCAAGACCAAACACAGAAACTAAAACTTTTGGCTACAAGAGAGCCGAAGTTTTAGCAGCATTTATTAATGCTTCAGTTTTGATTGGAATAGGTATTTTTTTAATTATAGAATCTATAAATAAATTTTATCATCCATCAAGTATAGATTCAATCTGGGTTATATGGCTAGGAATACTCAGTATAGCTTTGAATTTTTTTAGTGTTTTACTTATAAAAGATGACGCAGCAGACAACATGAATATTAAAGCTGCTTACCTCCATCTCTTGAGTGATGTTATCACCAGCATAGCTGTTGTTGTCGGCGGTGTTTTGATGTACTACTATAACCTTTTTTGGATTGACCCTCTTATCTCTGCAATGATAGCCATCTATCTTATCTGGGCTTCTGTTAAACTAGTAAAAGAATCTGTTTCTATACTTATGCAGTTTGTCCCGGAGAGTATAAATATAAATGAAGTTGTCAATTTTATAAAAGAATCAAAAGAGATTAAAAATGCCCATCATGTCCATATCTGGAAACTAGATGAACATAACATACATCTTGAGGCACATATAGATTTTGTTGAAAATGTCACACTTCAGGAATCAAATGATGTTATTGCTGTTTTGGAAGATACATTGCACACATATTTTGAAATTACCCACACAACTTTTCAATGTGAGTACAACCGCCATGGAAATAAAAATATCATTGTTTAATATATAACTCAACTATTTTTGAATACTATACATTATTTAATATATAAAAACAAAAAGGAAAAGACTTGAAAATCAAACTTGCACTCTCACTCCTCTTATACTCGCTGACCTTAAATGCGGATCAGGTTTCATTTTCCTTTTACAATGATTTTTTCGCAGGTTCAGACAAACATTTTTCAAATGGAGCAGCCCTCTCCTGGCTTGATGACAATGACGATAGTTCCAATTATACAAATTTTGTACTAGGTCTCGCTGATACTTTACATGTAGATCTGGATAAATCAAAAAGATACAATGCAGGAGTAAGTCTAAGCCAGATAACCATAACTCCGGATAACACTGAGTTAAGTACTGCGCAATATGACGATATGCCTTATGCCGGTTATTTGGCACTATCAACTTTTCTGCTTCAGTGGGATGATAAGAGTTTTAATGAGTATAGTATAGAAATTGGTGTGGTGGGGAAAGAATCTATGGCCGAATATGTCCAAAAAACTTTTCACCATTTAGTTGACAACGACGAACCAAACGGATGGGACACTCAACTTAAAACACAGTATACGGTAAACCTTCTTTTACAATACGGTGAAAAAACATGGGAACATCAAAGTAACAACAGCTTAAGTGCAGACTGGTTTAACCATTTTGGAGCAACAATCGGTAACTTTTACACATCTGCTTTTGCAGGGACTGCATTTCGCATAGGTAAAAATTATGTTCAAAACTTCAATACACACTACCCCTATCTAAAAGATGAAGCTTCATTGTTAGGTCTAGACAAGTCACACAAAGGATTTGGCTGGTCTTTAAACGGTGGCATTGATACACAACTCTTAGCGTATTCATACATACTTGATGAAGCTAACCATCAGGGATATGATTCAGATAAAAATATCTTGTCCGCTTCGCTCTATTTTGGAGGTGACTTGTACTACTTCAATCATAAACTGAGTTTATTTTACCAGTCTCAGTCACCCTATACAAAAGGTGAGTATAGAACAGACTTTTTTGGCGGCATCGTATATGCATACCAGTTTTAAACCCCAAAGATTTTCTTATACAAAAATATGCTCTTTGTCTTCCACGATATGAGCTTTTTTCTCCATTTGTTTTAGAATTGCATCTTTAAAGATAAGCTGCTTTTCTTCTTCTCCATGCACTAAATAAACGTTATCTAATCGCTCAAAAGACTTCATCCATGCTATCATCTGACTTTGATCCGCATGAGCCGAAAAGCCGTTTACTGTATGGATACTTGCACTCACTTTAATTTTTTCATTATAAAGTTCGATAAACTCGGTACCCTCAACAATCTTTCGTCCAAGTGTTCCTTTTGCCTGAAAACCGACAAAAATTACGGCATTTTTTTCATTCCATAAACGATGTTTAAAGTGATGTAAAATACGGCCGCCGTTGCACATTCCGGCTCCGGCTATTATTATTGTACCGCTTGCAACTTCATTTATTTTTTTTGATTCATCTCTAGTTTGGACATATTCTAAATTCGGAAAATCAAAAATAGAGCCGCTTTTTTCCATAAAATCCTGACATTCCTGACTTAGTTCATTAACATATTGGTTGTATATGCGGGTTGCACGGATTGCCATAGGACTGTCTAAAAAAATTCTACATGGAGGCAGTTCACCGTCCATATACATTCGTTTAAATATACACAATAACTCTTGTGTTCTATCAACTGCGAATGACGGGATTAATACATTTCCACCATTTTTGAGCGCATGTATTGCAATCTCTTTAAGCTCAAGGATGGAATCATCCATGTTTTTATGCTTTCTATCGCCATAAGTTGATTCTATATAAAGTGCCTCAGCTTCTTTTGCATTAACTAGGGGAGGAAGAAGAAAATCATTACTGTTCCCAAGGTCCCCGCTAAATACAATGGATTTTTTCATAGTATCTTCTATAAAATTTATTTCTACAAAAGCTGAACCTAAAATATGACCTGCATTATGAAAAGTAACAGTTAGATTTTTATCAAGTTCTATTGATTCTTCATATTTCACAAAAGTCTTTTGCAAGGATAAAAAAGACTCCACTTCCAATGAAGAGTAAAGAGGCAGCATAACTTTATTTTCTTCACCGCATCTTTGTGCTTTTTTAAAGCGCTGATAATAATTTTCTTTCATCAAATGGGCACTGTCAAGTAAAATTACACTTGCCAAGTCGAGTGTTGCATTGGTAGTAATAATCTCACCCCTGAAGCCATTTTTAAATAAAAGTGGTGCGCGTCCTACATGGTCAAGATGCGCATGTGTAAGGATTAGGAAACTTATGTCTTTTGGATTAAAATCAAAATGTTTTGCATTTTTTTCCTCATTTTCACCTTGAAACATTCCACAATCTATGAGTATCTTTTTTCCATCTTTGAGTGTAAGTAAGTGACATGAACCGGTAACAACTTTTACCGCTCCAAAAGATTCTACAAAAGCCATAATATTCCTTTATATATGTTGTTTAACTAAAGCTACCGCATCTATCTCAACTAAAGCATTTTTTGGAAGAGTTTTTACAGCCACTGTTGAACGTGCAGGTTTGTGCATGCCAAACGCATCTGCATACAACTCGTTTACGACTGCAAAATCATCCATATCAGCTAAAAAAATAGTCGTTTTTATTACCTGACTCAGAGAGCTGCCTGCCTCTTCTAAAACAGCACTTAGATTTTTAAGGACCTGTTTTGTTTGAATGACCACATCATTTTCAAGCATAACACCCTCTGGAGTAAGGGCGATTTGTCCTGATGTAAATACCATGCCATTTGCTACTACCGCTTGTGAATATGGACCTATTGCCGATGGAGCTTTGTTTGTTTGTATAAATCTCATTTTGTTGATTTCCTTAATTTTATTTCCACATATCTATCAAAGTCTTAAAAACTTCATATAGGTCCTGAACTTCTTTTCTTGTAGTTCTCTCATTTATACTATGGATAGCGTCATTTTTTACACCAAATTCTACTACATCTATTCCAAGCGGAGCTATAAATCTGGCGTCACTTGTTCCACCTGCAGTAGAGTGTTTTGGTTTCAATCCTGTTACTTTTTCTATAGCTTTGTCTATATTTTTTACCAGCTTTGTGTCTGTATTTGTTCTAAACGGATAAGAACCTTGCGTTAATCTCAGAGTGTATTCCAAGCCTTCAAAATTTTTTGCCACAAACTCTGTTACTTCTTTTTGCGTCGTCAGAGTCGTATTACGGACATTAAACATCATGTCAAGATGACTTGGGGTTACATTTGTCACCTGCATTCCAGAGCGGATATCCGTTACGACAAACTTGCTTGGGCTAAAAAACTCATCCCCGTTGTCTAAGTCGACTCCAGCCATATCTCCTAAAATTTGAGCAATATTATGGATAGGATTTATAGCTTTCTCAGGATATGCGGCATGCCCCTGCTTCCCTTTTAAAGTAATATAACCGTTTATAGAACCTCGTCGCCCTACTTTTATGGCATCGCCAAACCTATCTTCACATGTAGGCTCTGCAACAACCACGGCATCTGGAAGTAAGTCATGTTTTTTTAAATATTCCAAGGCTTTAACAGTTCCGTTAATCCCTTCTCCCTCTTCGTCTGAAGTTAAAAGCAAAGAGAGTGTGCCATTAAAAGAGTTCACTTCTTTTGCAGCCTGAACAAATGCTGCAACACCGCTTTTCATGTCCTGTGTCCCGCGACCGTAAATAAAACCGTCTTTCTCAACAGCCTCATAAGGATTGCTTTCCCACCCTGTTCCTGCTGGTACAACATCTACATGTCCGGCAAAACAAAGGTGCTCTCCATCTCCAAATTTTTTAGAAATAAAAAGATTTTTGACATCTTCAACATCTACACGAACAGCGGTAAAGTCAGATAAATATTTTTCTATAAAATCTAAAAGCCCTCCGTCATCCGGGGTTTCACTTTTACAACTTATCATATATTTAAAAAGTTCTATAACATCCATTATTCTTTGATACCAACACCTGGATTATCATAAAATACATAGGGAGTTGAATAATTGCTTATCTCAAAATAAAGTTTCTTTTCGCCATTATCCACTTTATAGTTCTGATTTAAATCCAAAAAACCATATCCATAACGATAATTTCTTGAAGTATCACCTTCAGTGCTCACAGCAGTTGAAAGTTTATCTATCTTGATGAACCTCTGCACAAGATTACCACCCATGTATATGTCAAGCACACCATTGGTACCCGTCCAATTTTGTATGCTTCTGCCTAATTTATTTTGTGATTCTTGTGAACATCCGCTAAAAAATATGGCCAGTGCTAAACTAAAAATCAATACTGCTTTTTTCAAATCCCTCTCCTCCATTAAATTGTTTTTATTATTATAATGACTAATGGGTAATATGTTGATTAACAATCTATCTTATTAGGTAATCTTTCACTCCTGATTCATATCTGTGCATTTTTTATCTACATATAGAATAGGAATAAAGATACCCTCACCCTCCGCTATTCTAATTGTGATACGTATTTTGGCTACATCAATAAAAAAATCCGCAACCTCTACCCAATCTAGCAATTTTACATCAACAAGTATATATAACTTTTATGATTTTTCTATGATATTCAATTTAATGTTAAATCACTCAAACAGCATACAAATTATAAATGTTTTATAATTAAAAACTTCGAACAACTATTTAACATTTGACTAAGTCTAAAAGTAATACAATTTTAAATGACTGACAGTCGGTCATAAAATATTCTTTAGCTATTAGGAATTTATAAAATGAAAAAAATGCTCCTCGTTCTCTCACTACTCATGATACCTGTCCTTTCTCAGGCAGAAGCACCTAAAATGCCTACACCAAAGGCGGATATCTATATCATTCCTGAAGCTCAGTCTCTTCCTGTCTTGCTGAAATATCCTGCACAAATTAAATCCTTTAAAAATGTCACTGTTGTTTCAAGGGTTCTCGGTGTTTTACAAATAAAACATTTTACTGAGGGGCAAAAAGTACAAGAAGGTGATTTGCTGTATGAAATTGAAGATGATATCTATCTTGCCAAGGTAGATGCTGCAAAGGCTTCCTTAGAGATGAGTCAGGCATCACTTGATTATGCAGCAAAGAATTGGGAGAGAACAAAAAAACTTTTCTTGAGCAAGGCAATAAGCGAAGAAAAAAGAGATAGCACTTTTTCCTCTTATCAGCAAGCCAGTGCAGCTTTATCTTTGGCAAAAGCACAGCTTCGCCAAGCACAAATTGATTTGGACTATACAAAAGTAAAAGCGCCTATAAACGGAACTATAGGATTGAAACAGGTTGATGTCGGAGATTTAGTCTCTTCCAATCCGCCAACAAAACTCATCGATATCACTCAAAACGACAGAGTCTTTATAGAATTTTCTATGCCGCTGAGTGATTACAAAAACATCAAAAATAACCTTTGGACAATCCCGCAAGATGCTAAAATAAAAGTATCTTTGGAAATGGCTAATAAGCTTAGAGAGAAAACAGGTATTGTTGATTTTATGGATGTTAATGTAAATAAAGAGACGGCAACTCTAAAGATAAGAGCTATTTTTGACAATAATGACGGATATTTAATGCCTGGAAGTTTTGTACGGATTATCATGAATGATATTGTGCAAAAAAATGTGATAACCATACCACAAAAAGCAGTTTTACAAAACCCTCTCGGGACAATTGTTTTTGTAGAAGAGAGTGGACATGTAGCTGTGAAACCAGTTGTTATCGGAGAGGAAACCGGCGATAAATACATTGTCAGTGGTGGACCACTCAAAAGTGGCGACAAAGTGATTGTAAATAATTTTTTCAGATTGAAACCGGGTGGCGAAGTTGTAGTTGATAAAACTATTAATGAGCAAGGTAACTAAATGTTTTCCAGATTTTTTATAAGCAGACCTATCTTTGCAACCGTTGTTTCGGTTCTCATCATAATCGCAGGTGTAATCTCAATCACATTATTACCTATTAAAGAGTATCCTGCTGTTACACCGCCACAAATCAGAGTTCAAGCTGTATATCCTGGAGCTGATGCAAAAACATTGGCAACAACTGTTTCAACAACACTTGAAGAGGCGATAAACGGTGTAGACAACATGACTTACATGACTTCAACAGCATCTCCCGCGGGAGTTTTATCGCTTAGTGTTTTTTTTGAAGTTGGAACAGATGTTTCTCAAGCGAAAGTAGATGTAAACAACAGAGTACAGCTGGCTCTGAGCAAGCTGCCCGAAGAGGTGGCAAGACAAGGGATAAGCGTAACAGAGAGATCACCGGATATACTCAAAGTAATAGCGTTTACCTCCAAAGGAAATATTCACGACAGGACTTTTATATCTAACTATCTGAGTGTGAATATAATGGATGATTTAAAAAGAATCAAAGGTGTGGGAGAAGCTACAATTTTTGGAGCAAAAGATTACGCTATTCGGGTATGGATTGATCCTGATAAATTAGCGTTTTATCATCTTACGCCAAAAGATATTACACTGTTGATAAGAGATCAAAACAATCAATATGCGGCAGGCTCAGTAGGGGCTGAACCTGTGCAGGAAAATCAGCCGTTTACTTATTCCATAGCCACGAACGGAAGGTTAAAAACAGTAAAAGAGTTTGAAGATGTTATTATCCGCTCAAACACGGACGGCTCAACTCTACGGGTAAAAGATATAGCAAAAGTAGAACTCGGTGCAGATGCGCACAACACAATCGGCAAATTTAACGGTGACCCGATGATGCCTGTAGGTATCTTTTTATCTCCCGGAGCAAATGCCTTAGAGGTTTCAAAAGCAGTTGACATTGCACTGAGAGAGTTATCCCAAAAGTTTCCCTCTGATTTGGAGTATAAAATTCCTTATGATGCCACCTTGTTTGTGCAAGCGTCCATAAAAGAGGTATTGATAACCCTTTTTGAAGCAATTACCTTTGTAATCATACTTATATATCTATTTTTAGGAAATCTAAGGGCAACAATTATCCCTGTTTTAGCGATTCCTGTTTCTATCATAGGAACATTTGCAGGGCTTTATGTCGCCGGATTTACCATAAACCTTTTAACTTTGTTTGGACTCATTTTAGCGATTGGATTGGTTGTTGATGATGCAATTATCGTTATAGAAAATGTTGAGAGAATTTTAAGAACAAAAACGATTAGCGTCAAGGATGCAACCATTGAAGCGATGAAAGAGCTTACAACTCCGATTGTTGCCATCGTTCTTGTTCTCTCAGCCGTTTTTATTCCGGCAGCACTAAGCGGTGGCTTTAGCGGTGTCATGTACCAACAATTTGCCATGACCATAGTCATCGCCGTGATTATCTCGGGTATCGTTGCTTTGACGTTAACTCCGGCTTTATGCGCACTTTTTTTGAAAGAACATGAGAGCGAACCAATCTGGCCGCTCAAAAAGTTCAACCAATTTTTTGACTGGCTGACTACTGTATTTATAGGAATTACAAGACAAACTATAAAATTGTGGATTTTTTCACTTCTTCTTTTTGGCGGGCTTATCTATGCGACATATGCGATTATGGCGAAAAATCCATCAGGTTTGGTGCCGACAGAGGACAAAGGTTTGCTGATTGTACTTTCATACATGATGCCCGCAACGTCACTCGCTGAATCAACTAAAATAATGGAAGATATTGAAAAACAGCTTTTAGCAAATCCGAATGTTGCATCCACTGCCGCAATCACGGGGATAGACATCAGTACATTTGCCTATAAAACAGATGCTGCACTTGTCTTCACAAGACTGAAACCTTGGGATGAAAGACTCGCCCCAGAGCAACATTCAAAAGCATTGGCCGGACAACTCATGGGGCAATTCATGCAGGGTAAAGATGCTTTTGTCATCCCTGTAAACCCGCCTCCGATTATGGGAATGAGCACAACAGGCGGTTTTGAGATGTGGGTGCAAGACAGAACCGGAGGAGAGTTACAGACACTTGACATGTATGTCAAAGAGATTGTAGAAAAAGCTTCTAAAGACCCGAGACTCATGATGGTAAGAACTACTTTAAACACCAATGTTCCACAGTATCTTTTAAAGGTAGACAGAGAAAAAGCAAAGTCTATGAATGTAGAAATAAATGAAATTTTCGAGACGATACAAAGCACCTTTGGAAAAGGGTATATCAACGATTTCAACCTATACAGCAGAACATTCCATGTCAATGTTCAATCAGATTCAAAGTTTAGATCCACTAAAGAGCAGTTTAAAAATACTTTTGTAAAATCAAACAAGGGTGATTTTATACCTATCAGTGAACTTGTAAAAATAACAAGAGAAGTAGACGCCAGCATCATCCAAAGATTTAACATGTTTACAGCAGCACAAATCACAGGAAGCCCGGCAAGCGGTTATGCTTCAAGCGATGCAACAACTGCAATACAAGAGATTGCATCAAGCATATTGCCGCAAGGATACTCCATAGCGTGGGCTGGAACTTCATTTGAAGAGAAAAAACTCCAAAGCCAAGGTAACTATACCTCGGTTTATGCGATTATCTTTGTATTTTTGATTCTTGCAGCTCTGTATGAAAGCTGGAGTATCCCGATGGCTGTCATCATTTCTATCCCGTTTGCTATATTTGGAGCGGCATTATCAGTCCTTTTAAGAGGCTTGGAAGCGGATATATACTTTCAGGTAGGTTTGGTGACACTGGTTGGGTTATCAGCCAAAAATGCTATCTTGATAGTGGAGTTTGCCATGGCTAAGATAAAAGAGGGAATGCCTCTCATGGAAGCTACAGTCGAAGCAGCAAGACTGAGATTCCGTCCTATCATAATGACATCTTTGGCATTTATAGTCGGGACTCTTCCACTTGCCATAAGTACAGGAGCCGGCTCAGCAAGCAGACATATCATCGGTACAACCGTTGTTGGCGGGATGATAGCTGCAACGCTCAT
>CALCGG010000084.1 GCA_937900945.1 uncultured Sulfurimonas sp.
GGAAAAAAAGAAGCTGTATGCGCGTCATCACCCATACCAAGAATGACAACGTCAAAATTCTTAATTGACTTGAGCCTGTTCCGAGTAATCTTTTCCCCGTCTTCAGCCTTTATTAGACGATTTTTTAGAGGAATAAATAGAGCTGTCCTGGCTTTATTTTGCAATAAATGCTCTTTAACCAGTTTCTCATTGCTTTTGAGATCATTTGGTTTAACCCAACGCTCATCGACCAGAGTCACTATCACTTTTGTCCAGAACAAATCAGATTTTGATAATTTTTCAAACACTTTTTTCGGTGTATTTCCGCCTGAAACAGCCAAATATGCTCTGCCATTTTTCTCTATACCGGCACTCAAGTCTGAAACTATTCGCTCACATAGAGCATCACTCAAAGCCTCATCGTTTTCAAAGCTGTTTATTTTATAATTATTTTTCATACCAGCTTCTGCCGTCTCTTTCTATTAAAGCTATTGAAGCGGATGGACCATCCGAACCTGCCGCATATGGCTTAGGTGTTATAGTGTTATTTTTCCAACCGTCTAAAATTTTATCCGCCCACACCCATGCTGCTTCTACCTCATCACGACGCATAAAAAGTGTCGGATTATTTCTGACAACATCAAGTAAAAGATGCTCATATGCATCCGGTGTACGTGCAGCACCAGCTGCCACATTTAAGTCAAGTTTCACCTTTTGAAGGCGCATTCCCTCATTGAGTCCCGGAATTTTGTTCATGATAAACAATGAAATACTCTCATCCGGCTGAAGACGGATTACCAGTTTATTGCTATCTATACAAAGTCCCCCTTTTGGGAAGATAGAGTGGGGAACATCTTTGAAATCTATGACTATTTCGCTGTATTTCTCTCTCATTCTCTTTCCGGTACGGAGATAAATAGGCACACCATTCCATCTCCAGTTATCAATATCTGCACGAATAGCCACAAATGTTTCAGTATCACTGTTGGAGTTTCCGCCATCTTCTTCCAAATACCCGACTACCGCTTTTTGAGCACTTACACCGGATGCGTATTGACCTCGAACTGTTTTAAGTCTTAAATCTTCACCTTCAATATATCTAAGTGAACGGATGACTTTAAGTTTTTCATCACGTACATTATCCCCGTTAAGCGAAGACGGCGGCTCCATCGTAATGAGACACAGAAGCTGTAAAAGATGGTTTTGAACCATGTCACGCATAGCTCCATAATTGTTATAATATCCCCATCTGCCCTCTAGTCCAACGCTCTCAGCGACTGTTATTTGGATGTGGTCGATATAAAGCGAGTTCCATATCGGTGCAAAAAGCATGTTTGAAAATCGAAGTGCAAGTATATTTTGCACTGTATCTTTTCCAAGATAATGGTCTATCCTGAAAATTGCTGACTCTCTAAAATATTTTGAGACTTCATCATTTATGACCTGCGATGATTTTAAATCATTTCCTATCGGTTTTTCCAGAACAACACGGGATGTTGGCAAAATCAAACCTGATTTATCTAAAGATTTACATATAGTTCCATAAAGAGAAGGAGCAGTTGAGAGATAATTTATACGCTCTTTTTCCTCATGTCCTTGCAACAAATCATGAAGAGATTTATAAGATTCTTCGTTTGTCAAATCTATAATGAGATAATATAAACGTGACTTGAACGCTTCAAATACTTCGGTATCAAACATTTTTTCTTTAAATGAAGATTTAAATTTTTCTTCTATGAGTGCACAATATTCATCTTGACTTATTTTATCGCGCGATACTGCAATAATTCTCGTATCGTCACCGATATGTTTACCTTGAAGAAGGTGGTAAAGTGCCGGCATCAACTTGCGAATAGCCAAGTCTCCGCTAGCACCAAAAATAATTATATCAGACCTAATTTCATTTTCCATTTCTAAAAACCTTTTAAATTTACTTGTCGAACTTTACAATAAATTATTACGAATAAGTGGCTATATTATAAGCAACACTTAAACTTTAACTATTTTAATTTCTTTCTCTAATAGATAACAAATATATCCATTTACCTCATCACCCGTTATCTCTTTTATAGCTTTGACATAATACCTAATTTGCTTCAAATGATGGTCTGAAAATGTAAAAGAACTTTTATAATCTATGACATTCCATGTAATATTTGAAAAAAGTGAAAGTACATCCTGCTTCACATCTGTTTGAACAAGAAGATCGAT
>CALCGG010000085.1 GCA_937900945.1 uncultured Sulfurimonas sp.
AGGGAACTCTCCGAACTCTCCCATGAATTTAACCGTACGCTTGATGCACTCAAACAGTTAGAAAATGAATTAGTAGAACAAGAAGAGATTATGATTGCACAGTCACGCCACGTCGCTATGGGAGAAATGATTGGTATGATTGCCCATCAATGGAGACAGCCTTTGACCGTCATTGCCATGAGTGCAAATAATATCATTGTAGATATTGAACTTGAAGAGGTCAATGAAGAAAGTTTCAAAAACGAGGCTCAAAATATACTACATCAAACAGAACACCTCTCCAAGACTATAGATGATTTTAAAAATTTCTTTCGTCCAAACAGAGAAAAAGAGATGGTAAAGGTTGAAGATATCGTATTTGAAGCTGAGTCAATCATTGGAAAAAGTATTGAGAACAATGATATAACTTTATCTATAGAGCATGACACGACTGCACCAATAGCAATTTACTCGCGTGAATTTTTGCAGGTTATTATCAATCTATTAAACAACTCCAAAGAAGCACTAATAGACAACACAAAAGAAAATCGTTCCATACATGTAGAGATTAAAGATACTAGAGATTTTATCGTAACAACCATCTGTGATAATGGCGGAGGCATAGATGAAAAAATCGTGAAAAAAATCTTTGAGCCTTACTTCTCCACCAAAGATAAGCTTACAGGCACTGGTCTTGGACTTTATATCTCTAAGAACATTATTGAAAAACATCTGGGTGGAACGATAAGAGTGAGAAATACACAAGACGGTGCCTGCTTTGAACTAGATATACCTAAGCAATATAAGGATCAAGAATGAATGATATAAAAACAATAAGAGAAAAAGTCAGGTCGCTTCATGTGTTACTGGTTGATGATGAAGATTTGATTCTGGAAGGAACAAGTGCATTTTTAAGAAAATTTTTTGATCAGGTAGATACAGCGAAAAATGGAGAGATAGGATTAGAGAAATTTAAAAATGATGGTCCTTATGATATTGTATTAAGCGATATTCAGATGCCTAAAATGTCAGGAGATAAGTTGATAGAAGCAATAAAAAAGATGAATACAGATGTTTTTACTGCGATTATGTCAGGTTCACCGGGTCTTGATAAAGATTTGGGACTCTGTGATATATATCTCACAAAGCCAATTACCATAGATAGTATGATGAAAATTTTGAATATGATTATTGCAAAAAAGAATCTATAGCTTGAATTGAAAATAGCTTTAAAAGATATGATCCCTAACTTTGTATATTTAGAGTAATCACAAAACAGGCACCTTTTTCTTCATTGTGCCATGTCAGAGTTCCAAAGAGATGCTTTTCTGCAATCGTTTTAGAAGTATATAAACCCAGTCCGGTACCGTTTAGTTCTTGTTTTGTCGTAAAATAGGGCTGACCTATCTTATCTATAATGGACTCCGGTATTCCGCCTCCGTTGTCACAGATAGAGATAGTTATCGCCTCTTTTGTCTCATTGACATTTATGTTGATAGTGGCTTGCATTATCTCTTTTTCCAAGAGTATATCTTTTGCATTTCCAATAATATTAAGTAAAACTTGGACTAATGAACTTTTATTAATAAATAATGAACTTTTACTGGCGTTTTGGATATTTAATAAAATGTTGTTGTTCTTTAAACTTGAGCCAATGATATTCTGAGTACTGTTTAAAACATCCTCTATTGTAGTTTTCTCTTTTGATTGGTCTGGTTTGAAAAAGTTTCTAAAATTATCTATAGTCTTAGAGAGATGTTGTATCTGCTCTGAAACAGAATGTGCACAAAGATTCAACTCTTCATCACTCACTTTTCCATCGAGTTCAAGGGAAGCTTGTACATTGTTGACATACATGCTCATAGCTGCAAGAGGTTGTCTCCACTGATGGGCTATCATAGATATCATATCCCCCATAGCTGCCTGTTTTGACTGTGCAAGCATCATTTGCTCTTTGAGTTTGAGCTCTTTTTCCATCTCTTTTCGTTCGGTGATGTCACGAACAATGCCGATAGCGTTCCATGTACCATCTTTCCTGAGGGCCGAAAGTGATAACTCTACAGGAAATTCACTTCCATCTTTTCTCAAAGCTGAGAGTTCAAGGGTTTTGCCAACGGCCGAACCTTCTCCGGTTTCTTTGAAATGGCTGAAACCAATTTTTTGGGCTGCAAAAAACCGCTCATGTGTAAGTAACCCATGCAGAAGTTTCCCCATTACCTCTTCTGTCTTATAGCCGAATATTTTTTCAGCTGCTCCGTTCCAATAAGTAATTTTCCCTTCGTCGTCCATCATGATAATGGCATCTTGAGCAGTATCTGTGATGCTTTTGAATTTTTCTTCGCTCTCATGCAACGCCTGCTCTGAAAGTTTACGCCCAGTAATATCTCGGTCTATTCCCCTGTAGCCTGAAAATTCTCCGTTCTCATCGAAAAATGCAATACCATTTGTTTCCAGAATTTTTAAAGTGCCGTCCTTGCAGATGTTTATGTTTTCCAAGGCAGAAATTGGCGCACGTTTATCGAGGAGCTTTTGAAAGATATTGCTGAGTTTCTTGGCTTCTTCAGGCGGCATGAAGACAAAAGGAGATTCACCCACCACTTCTTGAGGTTTATATCCCAATAGTGCTTCAACCTGCGGACTGACATAGGTATATATTCCGTTATAATCAACTTCCCATATCCAGTCGCTTGCCGACTCGACAAGAAGGCGAAATTTATTTTCACTTTCTCGCAGTTGAACCTCAAGCTGTTCACGTTCAGTAAGCTCCATCTCTAGGGTCTGTAATCGTTCTAATGCAGTTTTTAAATTCATATCATTCATAAATGCCCTTATAGAACTTATTTCTTGCTCAGATTATAGTGCTGTCAATGTTCAAAATAACTTAACTCTCATAACTAGAAAATCTAATTGTCATGTTGAGATAAATAGTTACAGTAAAAATCGGGTGATTTTATATTGTTGTAATAGTTATTTTTGTACAATGATTAATTATTAAAAATCATTTTTATAAGGTTGGCGAAGTTTGAACTATAATTTCTATTTACCCTTGACAATCATACTCTCTCTTACTCTTTTAATCCCGTTTTTGTTTCATTTGAGTCGCTATATCGGCGAAAAATCAAAGCAGGGCAGCGGGATAAATGGAGTGTATGAAAGCGGAATAAAAAAAACATACAAAGACAGTTTTGAGCGTTTTAATATTAAGTATTATCTTGTGGCAATTATATTTGTTATCTTTGATGTTGAAATACTCTTTATGTTTCCATGGGCTGTCACTTTGCGAGAGACAAACATGTTAGGTCTGGTTGAGATGTTTACCTTTATGATACTTTTACTTGCAGGACTTATTTATATCTATAAAAAAGGTGCTTTAAAATGGAGCTGAATAATCCAGCTCTTCCACTTGAGACAGCTATTGCAACCAAGCTTGATGAGGCGATAGGATGGGCAAGAGAATCATCCCTTTGGCCTATGATTTTTGGAACTGCATGTTGTGCTATCGAGTTTATGAGTGTGGCTGCAAGCAAATATGATATTTCCCGTTTTGGTGCTGAGGTTGTCCGTTTTTCGCCACGCCAAGCGGACTTGCTGATAGTTGCCGGAACTGTTACCTATAAGCAGGGTCCGATTTTAAAACAGATTTATGACCAGATGAGTGAACCAAAATGGGTGGTGAGCATGGGCGCCTGCGCATGCAGCGGCGGCTTTTATGATAACTATACAACGATGCAAGGGATTGATACGATAATTCCTGTGGATTTGTATGTCGGAGGCTGTCCTCCCCGACCTGAGGCTTTGCTGGATGCACTTTTAAGTTTGCAAAAAGATTTACGAACCAATAAATACAATTCCGAACGACATAAAGATTTTAAAGGTGCGCTTGATAATGTTTGAGAATATTACGGTTCCATCAGATAAGATACATCAGTTTATAAAAGATAAATATGAAGAGGGTTTTAACTATCTTCTTGATATAACAGCTATTGACTATACCGAATATGTTGAGGCTCAGGAAGAAGAATTTGCTGTAGTCTATGTGCTTCGTCATGAAAATTTCAAGCAACATGTTGTCATCAAAACATATTTGAGCAAATTGATAATCGAATCAGTTTCATATCTTTTTAAAGGCGCCAACTGGCTAGAGAGAGAGGTGTATGACCAATATGGAATCATCTTTAAAAACCATCCAAATCTCAGAAGAATTTTAAACCATAAAGAGTTTGTAGGTCATCCTCTAAGAAAGGCTTACCCGATAACAAAGGGGCAACTCCTCCATGAAGTGGATGATTTGATTGATGAGATGAACAACAGACTTTTAAGTAAAGAAGTTGTTTGTAAATTGGATGATGGACACTTCAGTGAATGTAACAAAGACATTATGTTTTTAAACCTTGGACCATCACACCCTGCAAGTCACGGAACTATCAGAACTTATGTGGCACTTGATGGAGAGACTATAGAATGTGCAGTTTCTGAGATAGGCTATCTTCACCGCGGATTTGAGAAAAGCTGTGAAAACCATAGCTATAATCAGATAGTTCCCTATACAGACAGGCTTAACTACTGTTCAGCCATCAGCAACAACATCGCTTTTGTAAAAACTGTTGAAGATATGTTGGGAATCACTCTGAGTGAGAGAGCTCAAGCGTTGCGGGTTATGCTGCTTGAACTCTCCCGCATAGAAGACCATGTCGTATGTCTGGCCGCAGTTTTGGTAGATATGGGCGGACTTACAAACTACTGGTACATGTACAATCCAAGAGAAGATATTTATGACCTGCTTTCAAAACTTACAGGTGCGAGGCTTACTAACTCTTACATGCGAGTTGGCGGGATGACAAACGATTTGTATGAGGGTTTTGAAGCAGACTTAAAAGAGGTAATAAAGAAAGTTCAGTACGGCGTAGAGCAGACTCTATCTCTTATAAAGCACAACAGAATCTTCCATGACAGAACTCAAAATGTCGGTGTGATAAGTAAAGAAGATGCACTCAGTTATGCCATGACAGGTCCAAATTTACGAGCTACCGGAGTACCATTTGACATGCGTAAAGATACTCCATATTATGGCTATGAAAAGTACGAATTTGATGTTGTAGTCGGAAGTGTCGGTGATGTTTATGACAGAGTGATGGTGCGTTTCGGTGAGATTGATGAAAGCATAAAAATCATTGAACAGGTGATGAAAAATTTGCCGGAGGGTGAAGTGAGTGTTAAAGATGCTTCTGTAACTCTTCCAACAAAAGAAGCGGTTTATACAACGATAGAAGGTGCAATGAACCAGTTTAAACTTACTTTCGAGGGTGTCAAAGTCCCAGTTGGCGAGCATTATGGCTCTATCGAAGCCACAAACGGGGAGCTTGGATTTTACATTGTGAGTGACGGAAGCGGAACACCTTATAAGGTAAAAGTTAAAGCTCCATCTTTCACCGCCATGTCTGCTTATCCAGAGATGATAGAGGGTTTTCAGCTGGCTGATGCAATTCTCACTCTGGGAAGTCTCAATATTATCGCAGGGGAGATGGACAGATGAGTTTTTCATACACGCAGGAAAACACGATAAAAATCGCTTCGCTCATGCAACGTTATCCACAAAAAAAAGCTTTGATTCTTCCTATGCTTTGGCTGGCTCAAAAGCAAGATGGGTATATAAACGAAGGAGCCATGACTTACATATCTGAACTTACAGAGATGCCCTACATGCACGTTTATAGCGTAGCAACTTTTTACACCATGTTTAAACTTCAAAAGTCCCAAAAAAGAGTTATAGAAGTTTGCAGAACACTCTCATGTGAGTTAAACGGAAGTGAGACAATTAAAAAACATTTAGTTGAAAACTACAGCAAAGACTATGAGATTGTTGAGGTTGAATGTATGGGTGCATGCGGCGGTGCTCCGATGTGTACGCTTGATGGAAAATACCTTGAAAATTTAACATCTGCGAAGATAGATGAGGTTTTACATGCAAACTAAAATAGTGAGTAAGAATTTTGAAATACCTCTATCTCACACTATAGATGTGGCACTGAAAAATGGACGCTACTCATCATTACATAAACTTTTTACCTATAATCCGCAAGAAGTTATAGATATAATCAAAGCAAGCGGACTTCGAGGAAAAGGGGGCGGTGGTGCACCAGCTGGCGGAAAATGGCAGTTGGCTCACGATTATGCAGGTATAAAATATCTTGTAGTGAACGCTGATGAGAGTGAACCGGGGACATTTAAAGATAGGCAGATAATTGCAAAAGACCCGCATCTTCTCATAGAAGGAATCATCGCTACATGTTACGCTATCGGCTCACATGTATCTTATGTTTATGTAAGAGGTGAGTATGAAGAGTTTAGCGATATTTTACAATCTGCTATAGATGAAGCGTATGAGAAAAATTTTTTAGGAAACGGTGCTTCGTACCCTGTTGATATTACAATTCACAGAGGTGCAGGAGCGTATATCTGTGGTGAAAAATCTGCACTCCTAGAATCGCTTGAAGGCAATCGCGGACATCCGAGACTCAAACCTAAATCTCCTGAACCTGAGTTTTATTTTGGGGAGCCGACACTTGTGAACAATGTTGAGACTATTGCCTCGGTTCCTTTTATCGTAGAGAATGGTGCGCAGGCTTACAGAGCTTATGGAACAGAGCAATCTCCGGGAACTCTGCTTTTTGCGATAAGCGGAAATATCACTAAGCCGGGAGTTTATGAGGTTGCCTTTGGCACTAGCATGCACGAATACATACAAATATTGGGAGGCGGAGTAAAGAACGGTAAAAAGTTAAAAGCTGTTATCCCGGGCGGTGCTTCAACACCGATACTTCCTGCACATTTAGTTAAAGATGCGAAACTTGATTATGAGAATCTAAAGACTCTTGGTTCCTCTCTAGGAACCGGCGGGATGATTATTTTAGATGAAGATGCATCTATGGTAAAAGCGCTCAAAAACCTGCTTCGATTTTATCACCATGAGTCTTGCGGTCAGTGTACACCTTGTCGAGAGGGAACTTCCTGGGTTGATAAGACGATGGATAAATTTATCGCTAAAACGGCTACACATGAGGATTTAGATATTTTAAAATCAGTAAGTCAAAGCATGAACGGCAAGACCATCTGTGTATTTGCTCCGGCTGCAAGCGGCGTAATCGATGGCTTTTTAAAACATTTTGA
>CALCGG010000086.1 GCA_937900945.1 uncultured Sulfurimonas sp.
TTCTGGTGGTGGTGGGTAATCCACTTATGGGTTGAAGCTACATGGGAAGTTTTCGTTGGTGCAATTGCAGCTTATGGTCTTATCACTATGCTAGGCGCACACCGTAAAACAGTTGAAATGTGGCTATGGATTGAAGTATCTATGCTATTTGGTTCAGGTATCTTAGGTATGGGTCACCACTACTTTTGGATCGGTACACCTGAATACTGGTGGGAAATCGGAGCATTATTTAGTGCACTAGAGCCATTACCACTTGTTGCGATGTTTATTCACGTTCTTTATGACTGGGGTAAAACTCAGGGTGAGCAAGACGCTCTTGGCAATAAAGTTTCAGTTATCAACAATAAACCGGCGTTTACATGGTTTGTTTTAAATGCATTTGGTAACTTCTTAGGTGCTGGTATTTGGGGATTCTTCCACACATTACCACAAGTTAACCTTTATACACACGGTACGCAGTTCACATCAGCGCATGGTCACTTAGCATTCTTTGGTGCTTATGCAACTATCTTGATTGGTATGTTTTATCTTGGTGTTCAAGGTACTAATGGTATTAAAGTTATGAGAAGTACAAAAACATCAATTTGGGCTGTTAGTATGATTACTGGTGGTGTTGTTGGTATGACTGTAGCATTAACAATTGCCGGATATGTTCAAGTTCTAGTTTCTCGCGCTCAAATGGGTGCTACTTGGGCAGGATATTTTGATGGTCAAAGTGGTGCATGGTTTACACAAGCTATGGATTGGAGACTTGCTATGGGTACTGTTGTATTCTTAGGTTTCTTGCTATTGGCTAAAGATTTATTAAGCATTGGAAAAAGTCCAATACACGAAAAATAAGGAGTAAAGTATGTTTGAAGCATTTGTAGATGTAGTACCAAGCTTTTTTGGTTGGTTAAATCAGGGTCCTTTGACTTTAACGATTTTTCTTCACACTGTTATTATACTTCCAATGTTTTGGATTTATAAACAAGAGAAAGCTCGTTTAGAAAGCGAAAAATAGGCGGCAGGGCTCCATTGGGGCCTTGCTCAACATATTCTTTAGGGAGGAATAATAAAATGAAATTCAATAAATTGTTTATGTCAGTTGCTGCTGTTGCAGTAGTGTCATCAGGTCTATTTGCTGGTACATCTAGTATGGATGTAGAAAAAATGTTTGAAAAAGAGTGTCAAGGTTGTCATGGTCCAAATCACGAAGGTGGTGTTGGTTCTGATCTTCGTCCTGCTGTTATAGACAAGAAAAATGCTTACACATTAGCTGAAACAATTCTTAATGGTCGTGCTGGTACAGCAATGCCACCATTCTCAGAAAAAATGACAAAAGATGATGCAGATAAGATGGTTGACTATCTACAACACTTTGTAGGTAAAAAACTTACTGTTTTAACTCTTGAAGGTGTTAAAGCAGGCTGGAAAACACTTAACAACAGAGATGAATTATTTAAGAAATATCCAGAAGCTGCTGATGTTAAGAACACTACAGACATCTGTTTCGTAACAGAAAGGGATGCAGCTCGTGTTGTATTTATCGACGGTACTTCAGGTAAAATCTTATCAAAACACCCAGCTGGTTTTGCTGTTCACGTAACAGTTACTAACAAGCGTCAGCCTCGTTATGCTTACTCAATCTCTCGTTCAGGTTTAGTAACAATGTTCGACCTTAACTCTCCAGGTCAGCAAAAAATTGCTGAATGTCAAGTTGGTAGTGATTCTCGTGGTCTTGCAGTTTCTCCAGATGGTAAATACCTAATGGCTGGTAACTATGTTCCAGGCGGTGCTACACTTATGGATGCTATGACTCTTGAGCCGTTGAAAGTTTATCCAACTTCAAGTGTTATAGATACTGATGGTAACATCAATTCATCTCGTGTTGCAGGTATTTATGATACTCCATACGGTCCATATATTGCATTTGCACTTAAAGATGCTGGACATGTATATATCGTAGATTACTCTATGCCAGATTTCCCAATTGTTGGAGATATTCCAAATATCGGTAAAATTCTTCATGATGGTTTCTTGAATGAAGGTAAAGAAATAGGTCGTTACTTATTCCAAGCTTCACAAGGTAGTGATGTTATGGGCGTAGTGGATTTTAAAACTAAATCTTTAGTAACTAAAATCTATACAGGTCCTTCAGCTAAGCCACACCCTGGTCAAGGTTCTTCATGGTTTAATGAGCGTTTAGGTCAACAACTTGGTGCTACAGTAAACATGAATCTTGGTCAAGTAACTATCTGGGATGATCACTTTGATGTTATTCGTCAAATTCCAATCGGTGGTGGTGGACTATTTATCGGTACATCTGAGCATACACCTTTCCTTTGGGCAGATAATGTTCTTGGCGGAGAAGCTAACTGGAACAAAATTCACCTTATCAACAAACAGACTCTTGAAGTAGATAGAATCCTTACTGTTGGAACTACACAAGGTACAATTACTGATCCAGTTACTCACAAAGCAATATACAAATGGAAAGTTCCTACTGTAAAAGATGCAAAAGGTAATGCAATTATTCCTCGTATCTTACATGCAGAGCCGGCAAATCACGGTCACTGGACTATGGTTTCTGAGTGGAATGCAGGTCGTATCGGTATATATGAAGCTAAAACAGGTGAATTTGTTAAATATATAGATGGTTTAACAACTCCTACTTTTTCTTACTCTATCGAGCACAGACAAACAATCCCAGGAGCGTAAAGCTACCTAATTTCCCCTTTTTGGGGAAATATTATATATAATTTTTCTATTAATCTTTTTAATATAAAACTTATGTATAATTACTCTTTATTCCAAACAAAAGAGAAATTATGAAAAAATGGCTTGTACCGATAATCTTGTTTTCATCTTTTTTATCAGCAGATGATTTAGATGGCAAAAAAGTGTTTGAGACCTACTGCTGGGGTTGCCATCATCAGACTGCTGTTGCATTTGGCCCCCCTTTTACAGAGATTGCTGCCAAACGTACACGAGAAGAGATAGAGGCATATATCATCAGCCCGGAATCAATGTATAAAGCTTTTGGCTACAAACGAACTGCCATGAGCCAACTCAATTTAAATGATAAAGAAAGAGAATCTGTTGCAAAATATATTCTTTTATATAAAGGTAAATAATGTTTAGACTTTCAAATTTAATAGCCTCGGTTATTGAAGACAAACCGGAGAGAACTTTAAATGGCGCTATAGCTATCTGGAACTTTACAAATAGATGTAATCTTTCATGTATGCACTGTTACTCCAAATCAACTCTAGATGAAGTTGACACTTTAACGACAGAGCAAATAAAAAAAACAATTTTAGAAATGAAGGAAAATGGAGTTAAATTCATTATCTTCTCCGGCGGTGAGCCACTCACTCGAAAAGACCTTTTTGAAATTGCTGATTTTTGTAAGGATAATGGAATCATCACTTATCTCTCAAGTAACGGGCTTTACTTTACTACTAAAAATGTACAGCAAATAGTTGATACATTTAACTATGTTGGTATCAGTATAGATGGAGATGAGGAGACACATGACCATTTCCGTGGATTAAAAGGTGCCTTTAGAGAAACACTCAAAGCAGTTTTACTCGCGAATTCAACCGGTGCAAAAGTCGGCATCCGCTTTACTATCACAAAAGAGACTATAAATTCATTGGAATATATATTTGATTTAGTCGAAAAACATAATATCCCGAAAATATATATCTCACATCTGGTGTATTCCGGTCGTGGTTTAGATAATTTGAAAATGGATTTAACAAAAGAGCAAAGAAGAACTTCTGTCGAGTTTATCCTCAAAAAAGCGTTTGAGTATTACAACACAGGCAGAGATATTGAGATTGTAACCGGAAATATGGAGCAGGATGCGATTTTATTTTTAGATGAATTCTCAAAACATTATCCTGAACTAAAATCAAAAATGAGAGAAAGGCTCGTTAAATGGGGTGGAAATTCAGCTGGGAGAAATCTTTTAAATATTAACAGTGAAGGCGATGTAAGACCTGACCCATTTTTTCCTATAACAGTAGGCAATATCATAAAATCTGATTTTGGTTCTATATGGAAACATGGGGAGCTGCTGGATCAACTAAGAGTTCATCCGCGAAAAATCTCAGGAATATGTGCAGATTGTGAACAAATTGATATATGTAATGGTGGCTCAAGAGCAAGAGCTTATGCTATAACAGGCGACTTATGGAGTGAAGACCCATCATGTTATTTAACTGAGCAAGAAAGAAGGATGAATTAATGAAAAAAATATTGTTAAGTGCTATTGTGGCACTCTCTTTACATGTAAGTTCCTATGCAAGCGAAAAAATATTTGTGGTTGAGAGAGAAAGCAGCTCGTTAGCCATAATTGAGGGTGGTTTGCCTAGCTCACGTATGGAGAATATGCACAATATGAATCATGGTGTTGTGAAATTTTATGGCAATGACGGTTATCTTATAAGCAGAGATGGCTTTATAGTTAAATTTGACCCTAAAAGTGAAAAAAAATTAGTAGAGTATCAAACAAGTAAAAGTGCTATAGGTTTTGTGATAAACGACCGTTATGTGGCTGTTGCAAACTATGACAACAAAAGCGTGGATATTTTAGATAGGGATTTAAAGCCGATAAAATCATTTATAACCGGTTCTAAAAATGTCGGTATTAAAATTTACAAAGATTATCTTATATTTTCTCAAATGGACAACGATAAGATAACTGTGCTTCGTGATAAAAACGAAGGAAAAGAAAATCCTGATTTTGAGATTTATAAAGAATTTGAAGATGTTGGGGTGATGCCATTTGATGCTATGATTAAAGATAACAATTTCATAACTGGTTTCTTTAAAAGTAAATTCTTTGGTGTAGTTGATTTAGACAAGATGGAATACAAAAAAATTGAAATTTTGCTAGCTGATCGAAAACCTGTTCTCAAAGTACCGCATTTTGGATTTTGGAGCATTGGCGGAGGACATGTGTTTATACCGGCTGTTGGGGATAATAAAGTTTTAGTGTATGACCCTGAATTTAACTTTGTTGCAAATATAGAGATGGAAGGACTACCGGTTTTCACAACACTTTCTCCTGATCAAAAATACTTGGCAGTAACATTCAGCGGTGAGAAGTTTCCTGTGATTCAAATCATAGACACGACAACGCTTAAAATAATCAAACGATTTGAGTTTGACGGAAAAGTCTTACATGTAAGGTGGTCTGAGGAAAAACCTTCTCTTTATGTAGCCGTAAACGACACAAATAAAGTTGCTGTCATCAACACAAAAGAGTGGTATTTAGCGCGTGAAATTTTTACAATCAAAAAACCATCAGGTATATTTATCTACAAAGAGGCTAAATAATGGGAAAAGTATATTTAACGGGCGCTGGTCCAGGTGAGGTAGAATTACTTACGGTTAAGGCCTTGAGAGTTATAAGAGAAGCTGATGTGATTATCTATGACAGACTTGCAAATCCTGATATACTCAAAGAAGCAAAAAATGGATGCGAATTTGTTTATGTTGGCAAAGAAGATGGACGTCACATCATGCCTCAAGATGATATAAATGAGACTATTTACCAAAATGCTCTTAAAACTGAGAATGTAGTTCGTCTAAAAGGCGGTGACCCATTTGTTTTTGGACGTGGAGGGGAAGAAGCCGCTTATCTTCAAGAAAGAGGTGTCAAGTTTGAGATAATCCCTGGTATAACTTCTGCAATCAGTGTCCCTGCGTATGCCGGTATACCTGTTACGCATCGTGGTGTTGCAGTCTCTTTTCGTGTAGTAACTGCGCATGAATCACCAAACAAAAAAGAGTCTCAAATCCCATGGGACAACTATAAAACGGATGATACAATCATCTTTTTGATGGGACTGCATAACCTTCCTAAAATTGCTAAAAAACTTATAGATATAGGAAAAGACAGAACCTGTCCATGTGCAGTAATTTCAAAAGGAACAACAAAAGATCAAATTGTTATTGTTGGAACTTTGGAAGATATTGTCCAAAAAGCCAAAGATATTCCAACCCCTGCGCTTATAGTCGTAGGAAAAGTTGTTGAACTCAGAGAACAGCTAAAATGGTTTGAAGAAAGTATTTAGTAAAAGAAGTCCTTTATAGGACTTCTTAATATTTTGCTAAATCATACTTGTCCCACAACTCTTTAGCTGTTTTGTTTCCACTCTCTATAGATTTTTTTGCCCACTTCTTTGCATCTGAAAATTTTTCTTGCTCACAATATATCTCTGCAAGTAGGTAATACGCATCTTTATCATTTTGTGCAGCATTTTTTTCTAGCCAAAAAGCCGCCTTGTCAAACTTTAAAAGTTGCATATAAATACGACCGATGTTTCTCACGGCATCTTGTTGTCCTTGAAGTGCAGCGCTATCTAAAAGTTCTGCTGTTTTTGTAACATTCAAATCAGTAGCATCACCGTTGTAGTACATAAGTGCCAGATTATACTTTGCATTCATATTATCTAAGTCAGAAGATTTGCTTAACAGCTCAAAAGCTTTTGAACTGTTTTTATCCACATTATATCCGCTGAGATACATCATACCTAAATCATATGAAGCTACAGAGTCATTTGCATCTGCAGCTTTTTCCAGCCAATAAAGACCCTTATCTAAATCTTTTTGTGTGCCTAGTCCATTAAAGTACAGATAACTAAGTGCATTCTGAGCAGTTGTATTGCCGCTTTTTGCATCTAAAGTATATAGCTTAAAAGCTTTTGCATACTCTTTGTTCTTAAAAGCATCTAATGCATTTTCTTTTGCCTCAAGTGAAAGTATTAAAATGAAAAGTAAAAAAAGTTTTGCCATGTTATAGGTCCTTGGTTATATATAGTATAAAAGTGTAGATAAAATAAGTGCAAATAAAAATGTGACGCTTACCATCACCACCCGTTTGTAAGATTCATCAATTTGATATCTTTCTTCTAAATAATTCGCCAATTTTATTCCGGGAAAAATCGTAAAAAGAAACATTGGAAAAGTCATTACTAAAATTATTATTGCATCATGAAAAAGCATTTCACTTCCTACTTATTTTAAAATATATTTATATTTTATTATTATACAAGCAAAATAGGAATAGTTATTTGTCTTATATCAAAAAGTGACGAACATGTGACACAAATTGTTATGGTATTTTAACTCATCTTCCTATAAACTACAGCAATTATTTGGAG
>CALCGG010000087.1 GCA_937900945.1 uncultured Sulfurimonas sp.
ATTTAAATGCTCTATCCTCTCACTGAGTACAAGAACTTTTCTATCTTGTAATTTTACAATCTCGCTGATTATTAATTCATTCCTGTCAAAGTCTTCTATAATTTCACCGAGAATCATGGTAAATTCATTTTCATATGCTTCAAATTTAGTGCGGACACTTCTCAAGACATGTGTTTGTTCTTTCTCTCTTTTTACTTCATGTACTATATCTCCACATTGCATCGACATAATTGGATGCATGCCATCTTGCCTTTTTGGTGTAGCACTTAAAGCAACAACATATTTACCTCTAAAAAATTTTA
The DNA here is from genome assembly GCA_937900945.1 of uncultured Sulfurimonas sp. Classification (GTDB taxonomy): domain Bacteria; phylum Campylobacterota; class Campylobacteria; order Campylobacterales; family Sulfurimonadaceae; genus Sulfurimonas. The sequence continues at coordinate 303 of CALCGG010000087.1, forward strand.
GTGGCACTTCAAATGAAACTGCTGGAATGTGATGCGCTTCATCTATTATGATTTGCGAATAATCTTCGATAAGTTCAGGTCTATTTTTTAGTGATTGCAGCATAGCAATGTCAATATTTGATGTTAATTTCTTTTTACCTTTGCCAAGCTGTCCAATTGTTTTTTTATCAATTTCAAAATATTCGCTGAGTCTATCTGCCCATTGTTCTAGTAAATTGATTTTATGCACCAAAATCAGAGTATTAACGCTCCTCTTTGCAATAACAGCAGAAGCGATTGCTGTCTTTCCAAATCCCGGAGGTGCTATCAAAATAGCATAATCATTTTTCAAAATTTTATCAAAAGCCATTTTTTGATTATCTCTTAATTCTATAGTTGATTTTGGTTTATCAATCTTTTTAGTAAATCTTTTATCTTCAATAGTGAGCGTTGCTTTATTGGATGCGAATAATGTTTGTACTTTTGTAATTAATCCCCTTGGTAAAATAACATATCTCTCGTTCATATCAAAGAGAGTAATAATCCTAGGAATGTTAAATGTTGATTTTCTAAGGTTTTGGCGAATATAAAATTCTGGATTCGTAAAAGAGGCTAGTCTTTGAAGCGTATTTAAAAGTATTTTTGATAACTCCATTTTTTCAATATAAAGTGCTTCATATATAATTGCTTTAGTAGTTTTTGGAAAAGAGATAGGTTTATTTTGTTTAATCTCCCATGGCATGAGCGAATCTAGAGCATTTATATTTGAAACTATATTTGTTTGCAAAAGATTTAGCAGGTTGGTGGAAGATATTTTTGTTGTAAATTTTAAAATATTCCACTGATCTGGAAACGCTTGCATCGTATCAATATCGATAAACACCGTTTTATATTCAGTTCGTGAAGTATATTGAAGTGGAAGTGCGACTAAATTACCAAGTGCGTCTGGAGCTACAAAATCTTGATTAGGAAACATCCTGTCATAACTGCTCATATCGATACCATTTCCAATATCCATAGCTTTAGTTATTAAAATATCCCCAAGTTTTCTAGCACTGCTAGCCAGCACTAAACCATCAAAGAAAAACCAGAGATGAATACCGTTACCTGATTTTGAGAGTTCTATCAATGGAATAATCTTCAACTCTTTACAAATCTGATTTATAGCTCTTGTATCTTCAATAAAACTTGCTTTATCTAAATCAATCACCAGAAATTTAGCCATTGTTTGGTTTATAACAGCATAACTGCCAAGTCTTATTTTTCCTTCTAAGTGTTTTTGGATTATGTTATCATCTATGGGAACATAATCGTTGCCCCTAAAAGTGTATGCTACAGGAGAGTATCCTTTTTTAGTGCCATCTTTACTTATCCAGTAAGTTGGATATACATCTTCGCGAGCAACAAAAAGTGATTTAAATAAGGAGATTTTTTGTTCTTTGGAGAATGGGGATAATTTTTCTATAGTTTGTTTGGTTTTAAGTATCTCTTTTTCGATTGACTGCTTTTGTGATTCTAGTAAGCTTAGCTTGGAATAGAGTTCAGGTAGTTGCATTAAATGATAAAACTTTAATGACTTCCTACATAGGATACAAATTTTTGGTGAACACTCTCTTCAAATATAACAATATCACCAATGATTTTATCAGCCTTTTCTATAACTTCCTCTTGTCTTTCAGACATAGACTTCATTGCCTGGGCAATAAACTTTTTCCTATTCTCTGGTTTTAATAATGGGCTTATTGGTTTCGTCATTTCAAACCTTCATACTTTGGTATTATTTTTTTAAATTCATCACAACTAATATCTTCATGATAACTATCATCTCTTTTATCAATCACATTCAAAATGATACCATCGTGAAAATTTTTTTTAATGTCAAAAGCTGTACTTCTTGATTTTATTACACTATTAAAAAACACATCTTCTGGAACAACTCTTTTTGTTACTGATTCTCTTTTTTTAGTATAAAGAAAACATGTTTCTAAATCATTATAAATATAAAATATCTCTACTTTATAGTTTTGCTTTAATAATTTTACCATATTTTCTTTTGCTGTTTGAAAATGAGATAAATTGGAATCAACTACCAAGGAGAGTTCTCTATTGATTATAGCTTCATCGAATAAGAACTGAACACCCCAACTTGCAGGTTTTTGAAATATATCACTGTTGCTTCCATCATAGCCAACAGGTATAAAAAAATCTCTAACTTTATCTATATCTAAATGCACCAAATTACTTTCAACCTCTAAAAATTGTTGAATAAATTCCGTTTTACCAACACCACTTGGTCCTGCAGTAAAATAAGCTACTTTTTCTTCTATAGGAAAATATTTATCAAGATATGTCTCGAATAAAAATTTTCTATTGACTTTTAAATATTTTATAGCTTCTTTCTCAACTTCGACTTTGCTTTTCATAAGGTGATTATACCTAAAATAAAATTCAAAAATGAGAACTCTAAATTACTCCAAAATATGTAGACCATCTCACGAAGCTAACTTATATTAAATGATTGGAAAGGCCAACTTTTTGTAAACTATTTTCAATTAAGTCAACCACTCATATTGTCTTCAAAAAAGATAATTATTCCTTATCATGATTATTCAGACTATCAAGAAGTTCACAACCCGATTCAAGTAGCTGCTCAAACCTCTTTCAAACCATTTATATACAATACTTCTCTGCTCTTTTTTAATTTAATATTTTTCGATTTGATAGCCTAATGGCGGCTTGATTTATTGATTCCTATTTAACTATATTTATAATACTCGTTTAATTTATTTAACTTATACTTTAGTAATGAAAAATTTACTCAGGAGTATATAATGATTAAGTTTATAAATAGAGAGCAACTATATAAACAAGTTTGGAGAGAGCCTTTTACAAAGTTAGCTCCTAAGCATAATGTATCGGCAACAGACCTCAGAAAATTATGTAATAAATTCTTAATACCTGTACCACAACTTGGTCATTGGCAAAAAATAGCCTTTGGTAAGATAGTAGAGATGCCAGCACTACAAAGTTATAAATATTTTAGTTTACGAATCAAAAAGAAAAAAGCTATACCTAAAATAAAAGAAATAGTAGCAGCTATAAAATTAGCAAAGCCTATTGTTCGACCCCCTAAGAAGCATAAAATTACTGTAAAAAATACATTAACAAGCCCACATCCTATTATCACAAAAACAAGAGATAGGTTGAAATCTCAAAAACCAGATGAGTATGGAATGATAGTATCAGGAAGAGACTGCGCAGATATTAGAATATCACCAGTTAATTACAAACAAGTGCTTAGAGTCTTAGATGCTCTATTTAAGTGGTTTGAAAAGAAAGGCTATAAGGCCGATGTTGCTAATGGATATGGTACTTATATTATAATAGATGAAGAAAAAGTACAGATTGCAGTAGAAGAAAAAGCACAAGTCACAAAGACAACTTTGGTTAATAATGGATATTGGACACATACCGAGCGTGAATATACTCCAAGTAATAAAATATCTTTACTTATTAAGAGTTATGGTGGCAATTCTCGGAGAACATGGTCAGCTGGGAAACTATATACACTAGAAGAGCTTTTACCAAGTTTTATAGATGGAATATTTGACTTTGTAACTGCAAAAAAAGAAAATAAGATTAGAAGAGAAAAGGAAGAAAAAGAACGAGAAGAAGCTCGTATTTTAAAAAAATATAATTTACACTGTGCAGAGTTAGAAAAAAACATGATAGAGCAACTTGAAAAGCAAGCTAAAGATTGGAACTTTACTATGCAACTTCAAAGTTATATATTAGCTGTGGAAGCTAAAGCGAAAGATCAAAATAAAAATATCCCTATAGATACTTTCAAATGGCTAGAATGGGCAAATCAACATCTAGATAAGATTAATCCTTTAAAAGGTGCTCTACCATCTTATACTAAAGCAAAAAAGCTATTAAAGATAGAAGATATTGAATAAGACACTCTGATTTTCAATCCATTCTCTCCGTTATACTGCGGCATCTCACCTTGCTATCAATGGCGTAAGCTTACTTAAAATTAAAGCTATTTTGAATCACAAGTCTATTCAATCAGCCCTAATTTATGCCAAGCTTCAGAATAAAGATACCTTCTCAGAAATAGACAATTTGTACATTTAAAGGCTAAAATTTTGACAGCCTATATACAGCCACAACTCAAATTATCACACTGTTTTACTATTATTCTCAATCTAAAGCAAAAATACAAAATGAATCCCTTAAGCACTTCATTAGCATTAATTACATAGACTACAAACAATAAAATAGACTTCATATGAGATAGAAAATCAGAAGTTGTAAAATTTAAATACAGAGAAATTATTATGCCAAATAGATTAGCTACAGAAGATTCACCCTATTTACAACAACACAAAAACAACCCGGTTGATTGGTATCCTTGGGGCGACGAAGCGTTTGAGAAAGCAGCGAACGAGAATAAAGCAATTTTCATCTCTATAGGCTACAGCTCTTGTCACTGGTGTCATGTTATGGAAGAGACTGTTTTTGAAAATCAGGAATGTGCAGATATTTTAAACAAAGACTTTGTTTGCATCAAAGTCGACCGCGAAGAGCGACCGGACATAGATAAGCATTATCAGGAAGTTCATATGATGCTCAACCGCCGCCCCGGTGGTTGGCCCACTTCTATTTTTTGTACACCCGAGAACAAACCGTTTTTTGCAGGAACTTACATACCGCCAGAATCAAGAACAGGCAGTGTTGAGGGGATGGGGTTTATAGAACTTACAAATATCATCGCAGATAAAATAAGCTCACATGACCCAAAACTTTTTGAAAATGCGGATGAAATAGAGAAGTTTTTAGAACACAAAGAACAACCAAAAGAAGCAACAGTTTTAAAAGAGGATTTTGTAAAAAACTTTATGCTTCAAGTCAAAAACAATTATGACACAAAAAATGGAGGATTTTCTAGTGCACCTAAATTTCCACATGCCAGCACCTTAAACTCACTCTTAAATATCGATAGACTCTATGATGATCCATCAGCTAAATCGATGCTTTTAGACACTCTCGCTTCCATGAGAAAAGGCGGCATGTATGATTTGATAGATGGTGGATTTTGCCGTTACTCGGTTGATGACATGTGGAAAGTTCCCCACTTTGAGAAAATGCTTTATGATAATGCCCTGCTTTGTGAACTGTACTCTCAGGCTTATTTGACATATGGTGATGAGAGTTTTTTAGAGACTTCCAAAGAGATTGCAGATTTTTGGTTTAATTTCATGAGCGAAGATAATCTTTTTTACTCTGCCAGTGATGCAGATAGTGAGGGGGAAGAGGGAACTTATTTTGTTTACACTTATGCTGAGGTTTATAAAATTTTAGCAGAAAATGGCTATGAAAATATCGAGGCTAAGATGCAAGAGATGGAAGTGACTCATCATGGAAACTTTGAGGGTAAAAATATCATTCGTCTTGAGAGTGGAGAAAAACCTGCCTATTTTCAAGATGTAAAAATTTTACTTCAAGATTTACGAAATACAAGAGAATATCCATTTATAGATAAAAAGATTCAAACTTCCTGGTCTGGCATGATGATTAAAGCACTCTTTACCTTAGGCGCAATTGACAACAAATATAACAAAAAGGCTGTCAAAAGTTTAAATGCCCTGCTCCAAACTATGGTTATCGATGGAAAGCTTTACCACACAACGCTTATACATAAAAAGCCTAAGATTGAGGCTTTCTTGGAAGATTATGCATTTCTTGGAACAGCTTTGATTCAAGCTTATAAATTTACACAAGATGAGATTTATCTTATCCATGCCCAAAGATTTGCGAACAAAGCACTCGAAGAGTTCTATAACAAAGGGGAATGGAGTTTCAGCAGCGGAGAGTTTGTGACAAAAGCCGAAACATCAGACAACACGTACACAAGTTCCATATCTGTCATGATTGATCTGCTCATCTCTCTTGGAACTTTACTTGAAGATGAAAAGTACACTCACTTTGCTTTTAAGACATTGGAATACAATTCCTACGAACTTGGAAGAAAGCCTGTTTATTCGTCTTACATGTTAACTCAAATGTTGAGATATTTGAAGGGAGACAGAGTTATAAAAGCAAGTGTAGACAACTTAAAGTCGAACTCTTTAAACATGGTGAAACTTCAGTATCCGTTTGTGCAACTAAAACAAAGCGATGAAAAAGGATACATGATTTGTGGAGATAAAAGCTGTTTTTCAAACACCACTGATATCAGTGATTTAAATAGTTTAATTCAGAAATCTTTATAACCATGGCTGCTTGATTTGGATAAATGCTTCCCATTCCATTTTGAGCAGTTTTTTTATTTCTATTGACTTTTCTTTTTGTTTCATCTCTAACTTTTGTGCAAATTTATGAAGTTTTTTATTCTTTTTTCCTTTAAGCAAAGTTTTATGGAGCTCTTTTATGACACTTTGGTCATGTAAGACACCCAAAACATCTTGCAGTTTTTTAAGCTTATCTGTAAAGAGTGACATTTTTGTATCAAATAAAGTGGCAAAAAAGTCTGTTGAATAACGAAGTTTTTTGCACAGTATGCGTAATTTATGCAAAGATTTATCATCAAGGTTCTCAATATCAGTACCCAAAGAAATAAGTCTTTTTTGGTATAACTCAATAACTTCTATAGCAAAAGGGAGGATATTTTCTTGCAATCTTTCTCGTTCTTCTGTATTAATATCATCTTTCCACCCTTTTGATGAGATCCAATGTGCAATAGATTTATGAAATTTTTTAAACCGTTTGCTTTTAATGAGTCTGGCAACTTTTTTATATTCTTCTTTTTGGTACTTTTTAGCAATCTTATACATTACTTTTTCTGTATCTGTAAGTTCTTTTTTTTGAAAATGCTCTTCAATATAGACATCAAGATCACGAGCCTTCGTTAGCTCCAATCCGGCATATTGCATATCTTTAGACAAAAAACATGTTACTTTTTTAGAAAATATTGGTTTAAAAATGGATAACAATGAGCGCATTTTCCTAAGAGATACACGCATCTGGTGTACTCCCTCATTATTCTCAATATTCAGAGCCATTGGTTCAAATTTTTTCAGCAAAAGAAAATTAGCATGAAGGATTGTCTCAAACGCTTCCTCAATCGTTTGTTGAGCATTTATATTGTATTCAATTGACATGATAAATCCTCCGTCATAGTTTAAGAATGATAGCACAAAACGTAAGCTAAATAGTTTCAATACAAACTCTTTTTAATATAATATAAATTATAATAAATCGAATAAACAATATGCATTGGAGTTTTTATGGGTTCAAAGAGGTTGATGCTAGATGGCGAGCTAGAAGAAGGTGAAGCGCTAGAAACTCTCATTCATGACGACAGAAGAAAAAATGAAGATGAACAAAAAGAAGAGTTTGAGCAAAGAAACAAAGAAGGCAAAAAAAAGAGAGTAGCTGTTTGGGTAAAGGAAGATGTTCTCGAGTATGAAAATGAATTAAAAACCCTTCAGATAGAGCTTCTTAAAATGCAAAATCATATCAAAGAAATGGGAATGAAGGTGCTCATGATTTTTGAAGGTCGTGATGCTGCCGGAAAAGGCGGAACAATAAAGAGAATCACGGAACACTTAAATCCTCGTGGTGCCAGAGTAGTGGCTCTTGAAAAGCCTAGTGATATAGAAAAAACCCAGTGGTATTTTCAAAGGTATTCTCACTATCTGCCCTCTGCCGGTGAAATAGTTCTTTTTGACAGAAGCTGGTATAATCGTGCCGGTGTTGAGCCTGTTATGGGTTTTTGTACACAAGAGGAACATGAAGAGTTTTTACGTGAAGTTCCGGAATATGAAAAGATGCTAATAAACTCTGGTATTATACTTATTAAATTTTATATTTCTGTTTCAAAAGAGGAACAGGAAAAAAGATTTAATAAAAGAAGAACAGATCCTTTAAAGCAGTATAAGCTCTCACCTATTGATGAAAAATCACAAGGTCTTTGGGATCAGTATACACTTGCAAAATATTCTATGCTTTTAGCATCTAATACAGAAATTTCTCCGTGGACTATCATCCGCTCAGATAATAAGAAAAAAGCTAGGATTAACTGCATCAAACATATCTTGAATACTGTGGATTACCCTACTAAGATTAAAGAGGATAAGCTAGAAGCCGATGATAAAGTCAGAATATCTGCAAAAGATGAAATTAAAGATTTAGAATCTGAAATAGCACTCAAACAAAATAATAAAAAGGAAGAAAACAAATGAAATCACTCATATTAACAGCACTTGTTGCACTTAGCGTTGCTACATTTTTTACTGCATGTGAAAGAAATGACTATCAACATCCACTACATAGAAAGTAATATTAATATGTCTTTATAAAAGACATATTAATTAGCCTCTAATTTTGAGGTTTTTTTCATTACAACAACTTACAAGAGGTGTTTTATGCTAAAAAATATAGGTAAATATATATTTATGATTGAACTTGGATATAAATATATACGTATCTTTAAAAAAACTTTCTTCCATCCATTCATATCTTTAAAACCGGCGTACCAGCAGCTTTCAATTGCTAGACAAGCGTACTCAAACAGTGTTTTAGAATTTTTAAATATAGAAGTAAAAGTTATTGGCAAAATTCCACAAAGAGATAAAATTCTTTATGCTATAAATCACCGCTCGCTTCTTGACATGATTGTCATGGAAAATATATTTTCCAAGTACCATAAAAATGGAACCTGGATAGCTAAAGAGGAACTTTTTACTGCAATTTATGGTGATTTTTTTAAATACAGCGGCTGCATAAGTGTAGATATTGAACATGGAAAAGGTCTTTTAAAGTTTTTTAAACAAATAAAGAAAACATTAGCAAAAGTTGATGACATAAATATCTATATATTTCCTGAAGGTGAGAGAAACAAACAAGACACTCTTCTGCCGTTTCAAAACGGAGCTTCAAAAATTGCAATCGCAAATAATCTTGATGTTATTCCTGTTTTCATCAACGACAGACTCGAAGAGATATTTAAAAATGCTCCGTACAAAGATAAAAAAACTGTTGAAGTACATATAGGTGAACCTATAGATGCAAAAAATTTAGAAAATGAGTATAGTAACTTTATGAAAAATATAAAAGGAAATAAATAGTGAGTAATTTAAAACTAGGTGTAAATATAGACCATGTAGCTGTTTTAAGAGAAGCTAGACGTGTAAATGATCCAGATATATTACAGGCTCTTTATGTGGCATGTGCAAATGGTGCGGACCAGATAACAATCCATCTAAGAGAAGACAGACGCCATATTCAAGACTCTGATGCGAAAAATATCATACATCACTCAAGTGTTCCTGTCAATTTGGAGTGTTCAATCAACAGAGAAATTTTAAACATTGTATGCGATTTAAAGCCTCACAGAGCTACTCTAGTTCCTGAAAAAAGAGAAGAAGTGACAACGGAGGGTGGACTTGATGTGTTTAGCTTTTCAGATGAAATATCTTATGCGGTTGAACAGCTACATGACAGCCTCATACCTGTTTCACTTTTCGTAGACCCTACTCTTGAAGCTATGACTAAATCAAAACAGTTAGGCGCTGAGATGGTTGAACTTCACACCGGAACGTTTGCAAATCTTTTTGCTATGCTGAATTCTTCTTTGCCTTATTCAAACCACTCTGTTAAAGAGCTTGAACTGCCACGGTATGAACTCTCACAAAGACTTGAGCAGTCATTAGAAGATATTAAACTATCAGCTGTACATGCTAATAAACTTGGACTTGAAGTCGCAGCAGGTCATGGTCTCAACTTCCACAATGTTGCAGAGATGATGAAAATACAAGAGATAGTGGAACTAAACATTGGTCAAAGCATTATTGCCAGAAGTGTTTTCACCGGATTGGCGGACGCTGTTAAAGAGATGAAAAGATTGACAACTCGATGAAGCCGACCATTGCCGTAAGTGTTGGTGATTTAAATGGTGTTGGTATTGAGATAGCGCTAAAAGTGCATGCCGAAATCTCTAAGATATGCACCCCACTTTACTGCATAAATGAAACTATGTTACATCAGGCGGTGGAACTCTTAAACACTAAAATTCCTCATGATTTTAAGCTAAATCCGGTGGAAGGTCAATTTGAGATAAAAGCTGGACAGGTGAGTGCTTCGAGTGGAAAATATTCCTATGATTCTTTTATGAGTGCAATCTCATTGTGTGAAAATAAAAAAGCTGATGGAGTTGTCACCATGCCAATCCATAAAGAAGCATGGATGATGGCAGGCTTAAAATTCAAAGGTCACACGGACCTGCTTCGACATCATTTTAAGAAAGACGCTATCATGATGCTCGGATGTGAGGAGATGTTTGTGGCACTTTTTACTGAACATGTACCTTTAAAAGATGTGGCTTCGTTCGTACAATATAAAAAATTAAAACAATTCTTTTTAGATTTACATGTGTCTATCCCAGAAGAAAAAATAGCTGTTCTTGGTCTCAATCCACATGCAGGTGACAACGGAGTGCTCGGACACGAAGAACTGAGAATAACGAAGGCAATAAAAAGTGCGAATAAGAAAATAGGTTTCGAGCAGTTTATAGGACCCATTGTTCCCGATATTGCTTTTACCCCACACTTTCGAGCTAACTTCAGATATTTTGTAGCGATGTATCATGATCAAGGCTTAGCACCCTTAAAAGCGCTCTATTTTGATGAAAGTGTAAATATCTCTTTGAACCTGCCTATAATCAGGACTTCAGTTGACCACGGAACTGCTTTTGACATCGCGTATCAGGACAAGGCAAAAACACTCAGTTATATCAATGCCATAAAGAGTGCTCTTGTTATGATAAATACAAAATGACGAATATACTCTTTAAATTACGATAATTACTTGTCTACATGACAAAGCGAATATGAAACTTTAGTAGTAAATCCTATGGAAACATCGCTCCAAGTTTTACCGCCATGCAAATCATAACATGCTTTGTTGATTGATGAAAGTGCTTCATTCGCACTAAAGTCTAAAATATCTATCACACCGTTTGCCACCATGACACCGGCATCAAAACTATAATTCATAGGCACAGTTTTAGTTACACCGTTCATGGTCACTTCAACTATAAAAACACCAGTCTTAGGTTTACCTTTAAATAGTTTATTTGGTTTATAATCTGAAATTTTTGCCGTAATATTTTTACCGGTCATCGTATCGAAGAAGAATTTTACAAGTTTATCATCACGAGTTTCATTTTTTGAATTTACACTTGCGGTATCAATACTCACTTGTGAGCCAACAAAAATCTCACGAAAGTTTTTGCCGCTTGGCGCAGTTGGTGTATATTTAACGCTATCAAACACTCCGCCAACACCTACTTTAGCTGGTGTTTTATATGCTTCAAAACTAACAACAACAGCACCTTCCTGAGCCAGTGTGCAACTGCCTCCCTTTAAGCCCATTTCCTCTGCATTTAAAACTGTCATGAACAGAAATATAGAAAGAAGTATTTTAACCATAGAAATCCTTTTAACATGTATTTTTATATCGTGAGTCTATCTGTTAATATCTAAATACAAATTGAAACAATTTTTTTAGTTACAACTGATATAATTACGTTTATGCAAGCACTCATATTTAGCACCATTTTTTCAACTGTTTTTTTGTTGTTGAACCTGTATATTTATAAAAGATTAATATTAAAACTAGATGTAAGAAAGAGTACTAAACACTCCTTAAACATTTTTTTAATTGTAAATTTTTTAGGAGTTGTCGGATACATGCTGGCACGATATTATGTCGGTATACCAAACTGGCTTTATTTTTTACTATCTCTTCCTATCGGTATACTTTTTCTTCTTTTTTGTACAACTCTGATTTATGACATTTCCAGGCTGATACTTTCAAAAGCACCATTATCAGATTCAAGAAGAAAGTTTTTTAAAAAATCATTAGATATCTCATCATTACTATTGGCAACGTCTCTTAGTGCAAGAGCCATGTATGAAGCAAAGTTTGTCAAACTTGAACATGTAAATATAAAGATAAAGAATCTTCTAAAGCCCTACAAAATAGTCCAACTGAGCGACATCCATATAGGCGGGCTTATAGATGCAGAATTTATGAACGATATTGTTCAAAGAGTCAATATTCTCAAACCTGATTTGGTAGTAATTACCGGGGATTTAATAGATATAGATGTAGATTCTGCAAAAGATACCCTCGATATCCTTAAAAGCTTAAAGTCCACATACGGAACATATTATATCGTTGGAAATCATGAATATTTTCATGGAATAGAAAAAATAATAAAAGCAGTAAAATCATTGGGAATAAGAGTGTTGGAAAATGAAAATGTATATATAGGAAGTGATGGAAAAGGTTTTAACCTTGCCGGTGTTTATGACGTTTTTGGGTACAGAACCAAGTCCCACATGCCAGACTTAAAAAAAGCACTTTTAAATACTAAAGACTCACCAATTATACTTTTAGCTCATCAGCCAAAATATATAGAAGAAGTAGCAGAAGAACATGGTGTTGACTTAGTATTGAGCGGGCACACGCATGGCGGACAGATATACCCTTTCAGGTTTTTAGTAATGTTAAAGCAGCCATACATTAGCGGTCTCCATCATCACAATGAAAATCTACAAATCTATGTAAACAAAGGCACCGGTTTTTGGGGACCGCCTATGAGACTCGGTGCCAGTTCTGAAATAACTGAGATAAATCTAGAGCCAAAAACTTTATAGATTATCTGGGACTAAACCAACCTTTTCAAGAAAATGACGTAACTTCGTAACTGAATCAATTGAGAGTTCATTTCTATGAGAAAGGCTGAGTATAATTTCCTCATTATTTATTGACATTTTCGCCCTATGATGTTTAGTAATCTCTATGATTACTCCATAATGTTCTAAAGCAGACATCAATCTTTTGACGTCAATATTACCTGATATTGGGTGCTCAAACAATTTCTCTATTTTTGCTTTATGTTTTTGACTCATATGTATCCCTTCTTATCTAAATATATTCTGCCTTATTGTACTACCTCTTATATAAATAATAGTTTTAGTTTATTTTATAAATTCTAATGTATAATTGTTTAAATAAGAAAGGGTAGATAACAAATGAATGATTTCCAATTAAAACTTATTCTTAGCATGTTGGCTGGAGTAATGTTCTCTTTTATTTTTATTTTACTCGCTTTTTCACTGCCGCCGGATAAAGAAACGTACCGAGTAGTAACAAAAAGTAAAGTGGGGAAAATTGCTGAAGCTGCAAGAAATAGGTAACAGTTAGAAAAAAAAGTTTTTACTTCTGGAAAATATGAGTGCGAAGCACTCATATTAAATCTATATTGCTTTAGTGATTATTCTGTTTAATCTTGCAATAAAATCTGCAGTATCACTCAACTCCTGACCATCAAAAAGTTTTGCCTGATCTAGAAGAACATGTGCCGCATCATTAATGAGGTTCACATCAGAAGAATCTTTCAACTTCATCAATAGTTCATGCTTAGGATTTATCATTAAAATCGGAGCTGGCTCTGGAGTGTCGCCACCTTGTCCCATTTGCTTCATCATTTGTGCCATCATATAAGACGGGTCTTCTTTATCAATCTTGATAGCCACAGGAGAATCAGTCAAATCAGAAGTTGTCTCAACAGATTTTACACTCTCGCCAAGTGCATCTTTAAACTGTTTTGCTAAACCTTCATAAGTTTTTGCAACTTCTTCCTCTTGCTTTTTCTCTTCTTCGCTCTCTTCAAATTTTGCATCTGAAACTGGAACCAACTTGTACTCTTTATACTCAGTTACCATTGGGAAAATGATAGTGTCCACTTCATCATTGAGAACTAAAACATCGATTCCACGAGACTTAAATCTTTCTAATGCCGGAGAATTTTTTAGTAATGCCAAAGAAGTTTTACCAGTGATATAGTAAATCTCTTTTTTCTCTGCATCTACATTTTTAACAAACTCTTCAATCATCACTTTTTCAGGTGAGTTAATTGTGTTGAATTGTAAAAGCTCTAAGATTCTTTCACGATTAGCGAAGTCATTGTAAAGACCTTCTTTTAAAACATTTCCAAATTCACCGTAAAATTTATTGTACTTTTCTTTATCATTTTTGCTAATTTTAGCAAGTTCTGAAAGTACTTTTTTTACAGATGCATTTTTGATTTTTGCCATAACTGCATTTGATTGTAAAATCTCCCTAGATACGTTTAAAGGTAAATCTTTTGAATCAATTACACCGCGTAAAAATCTCAGATAAGTTGGCATAAGCTCTTTTTCATCATCTGTAATAAAAACACGGTTGATATAAAGTTTAATACCTGTTTGGTAATCAACTCTGTATAAATCCATAGGTGCTTTGCTTGGGATGTAAAAAAGTGTAGTGTATTCTATGGCACCTTCAACTTTGTTGTGCATCCATGTCAATGGTTCTTCAGATGAGTGAGCGATTGAGCTGTAAAAGTCTTTATACTCATCATCTTTAATCTCACCCTTGCTAATTGTCCAAAGCGCATTTGCACGGTTGATTTGTGTATTTTCTATATCAGTTCTTGATGGTTCAATCTCTTTACCGTCATCATCTTTTACGGCTGAAACATATTTCTCTTTATCCATGAAAATTTTGAATGGGATGTGATTTGAATATTTTTTAATAATACTCTCAATTCTATGCGTTTCTAAAAATTCATCTTCATCATCATTTAGGTACATAACAATAGTAGTTCCATGACCATCTTGAGTTGTATTTTCTATATCAAACTCGCCATCACCTTTGCTTGTCCACAAATATGCCTGCTCTTCGCCAGCTTTTTTCGTTGTAACTTCAACTTTGTGAGCCACCATGAAAGAAGCATAAAAACCAACACCGAACTGACCGATAAGGTTAGAATCTTTTTTCTGATCGCCTGTAAGATTTTCTAAAAATGCTTTCGTACCTGACTTTGCTATTGTTCCAAGATTGTTCATCAAATCTTCTTCATTCATACCGACACCGGTATCTTTGATGGTTAATGTCTTAGCCTCTTTGTTAGCAACAATGTCGATACGAGGTGCAAAAGTTACACCCTTATATTTATCTTCTGTTAGAACTAACATGTTTAGCTTATCAAGTGCATCTGAAGCATTTGAAACAAGTTCACGAATGAAAATCTCTTTATTTGAATATAATGAATGAATCATTAGGTGTAAAATTTGATTTGCTTCCGTTTGAAACTGATGTTTTGCCATTTTGTAATTCCTTTTAAAATAATTTGACGGGAAGTATAGCAAAAAAAAGTTAATAGCTGCAAATGATATCAAGTTAGTTTAGTCTATAAGACTCATATTTTCTTAGTCTCAAACAATATTTTTATTTTAAATCCAAAAATACTTTCAAAAAAAAATTATATGATAAAATTGTGAAGAATTAATGATTTTATCACAAGGCAAATGAGTGAAAGATATTTATGAAAAAATGGGACTTTTTTATTTAGGCAAAAACAGCGAAGATGACACTTTAACGCTTTACAAATCAAACCACTTAACCACACATGCGATGATTATAGGCATGACCGGCTCCGGCAAAACCGGGCTTGGTATTGGGCTTATTGAAGAGGCTGCAATTGATAATATCCCCTCCATCGTCATCGACCCTAAAGGTGACATGGGAAACCTATGTTTGGCATTTCCCAAACTCGATGCTAAAGAATTTGAACCGTGGATGGATTCTTCTGATGCCGCAAATAAAGGCAAAACTGTATCTGAGCTGGCAAGCGATACTGCTGACATGTACAGAACTGGACTGAGCTCATTTGGACAAGATGCATCAAGAGTCGAGAAGTTTGCCAAAATCGAGAAAACTATCTATACTCCTGGGAGTTCTGCCGGTGTCGGTGTCAATATTTTAGGAAGTTTTGAAGCCCCCTCAAAAGAGATTTTAGAAGACAGCGATACATTCTCATCCCTCATTAACTCTACAGTTTCATCACTTTTAGCACTTGTATCCATAGATGCTGACCCTATAAATTCTAAAGAACATCTACTGCTATCAAACATATTCCACTACTATTATTCAAGAGAGATTTCACTGACTCTAGAAGATATTATAGGCTATGTAGCTTCTCCCCCTTTTGAGAAAATCGGGATGCTGAGCCTGAAGAATTTTTACAATCAAAATGATAGAATGAAATTAGCCATGGCACTCAACGGTGTCATCTCCTCTATTACATTTTCTTCATGGATACAGGGTGAAGCACTCGACATCCAAAATATGCTTTATGATGAAAATGGCAAAGCCAAGATAGCCATTTTCAGCATAGCCCATTTAAACGATAACGAGAAGATGTTTTTTGTTACCATACTTCTAAACGCCTACATAAGCTGGATGAGAAAACAGAGAGGCTCTTCATCGCTCAAAGCCATACTCTACATGGATGAGATATTTGGCTTTTTTCCTCCTACAAAAAATCCACCCTCAAAAGAACCAATGCTTTTACTGTTAAAGCAGGCTCGTGCCTTTGGAACCGGTGTTATTTTATCTACTCAAAATCCTATTGATTTGGATTACAAAGGACTCTCTAACATAGGAACCTGGTTCGTAGGAAAGCTGCAAACCAAGCAGGACATAGAAAAAGTGATAGACCCGCTCTTGGCAAAATCTAAACTAAGCAAAGAAGAAATAGCTAAAAAGTTGACCACGCTCAAAGGCAGGCACTTTTTCATGAAAAATGTCCATGCTGAGGAAACAGTCGAATTCACTACAAGATGGGTGCTTTCCTATCTTAAGGGACCTATGACAAAAGATGATATTAGAATCCTCATGCATGAGAAAAAAGCTAACATGCAAGAAAGTGAACCTAAGAAAAATATTAAAATAAACGATGAAAATAATGCCTTAGACTATAAAAAACCGATAATTTCTGAAGCTGTAAAAGAGTATTTTCTAGATACAAACATCAATGCACAGACTCCATTTTATCCCTACATGTACGCATCTGCAAAGGTACGATTTTACAACCAAAAACGTTCTATTGACATAGAGGAAAACTTGGAGTTTAAACTTGAACTGGATGTAAAACAGAGCCTCATAGATTGGGGAAAAGCCAAAGAAGAAATATGTGAAGGTTTTACAAATAATCCAACTAATAATGCTTCCTATTCTGAACTTCCCTCTATAGTTACACAGGCAAAATCATTAAAAGAGTTTGAAAAAAATCTATCAGATTATCTTTATGGATCTAAAAAGCTGGAGCTCTTTACATGTAGTGCTCTCAAACTGGAATCAAACCTAAAACAAAGTAAACGAGATTTTATAGTGGAGGTTGAAGATACTTTAAAAGAGTTGCGGGATGAAAAGACAGAAGCACTTAAAGAGAAATTTCAACTCAAGTTTAATCGTTTAGAAGATAAGTTAAAACAGCTGGAATTCAAACTCCAAAAAGAGGAGAATGATGTCAGCTCAAAAACAACAGATACTATCATCGATATCGGTTTAGCAGTCATCGGCGCATTTTTTGGAAGCAAAACCATTTCAGCCGGCACTATGAGAAGCGGTGCATCAGCTTTTAAAAAAGGAAAAGGTGTTTTTAAAGAGAGAGATGATGTCCAGAATGTTGAATCACTTCTACAAAACACCCAAGATGATATGCAAGAGTTACATGTAGAACTTAAAGAGGAGATTGAAAGAATAGAAAATGAACTAAATATCAAGAACTATGAAATTCTCCCTGTTTTCATAACCCCTAGAAGAAGTGACATAATCATCAAAGATATAGCACTTTTATGGGAAAGGTAGCTTAAACTAAATCCCTGTTTGACAAGCTTTTAGAGTTCCATATTTGTAACCTTGAGTAAACCAACGAACTCTGTCTTTAGAGCTTCCATGTGTAAAAGCATCAGGAACAACGTAGCCTTGCGCTTGCTTTTGCAGAGTGTCATCACCAATGGCACTCGCTGCGCCGAGAGCTTCTTCTATATCGCCTTCTTCCAAAACATTCCCCAAATAATGTGCCCAAACTCCGCTGTAACAATCTGCCTGAAGCTCAACCATGACCTGAACTGCGTTTGCATCTTTTTTGGCAGAAGATGTTTTTGCTTTATGAGATTTATCGAGTGTTCCTAAAATATTTTGGACATGATGCCCTACTTCATGTGCTATGACATAAGCCTGCGCAAAATCTCCAGGTGCATTATGGCGATTTTTCAGCTCATCGAAAAAGCTCATGTCCAAATATACTTTCCTGTCCTGTGGGCAGTAAAAAGGCCCTGTCTGTTTTGTTGCATAACCACAGCCGCTCTCAACCGAACCGCGAAACAAAACCAGCCTAGGTTCTTTATACCCCAGACCCTCTTTAGCAAAAAGTGTATGCCAAACATCTTCAGTTTGTCCCAAAACAACTGAAACAAACTCAGCAGTTTTATTGTCTTTGGCGCTCGGAACGCTTAAGCTCTTCCCTTGTTGTGAAGACGGCTCCAACACAGATAGTAAAGCAAGAGGATTGTAACCCATAAAATAAGATATTACACCAATGACTAAAATAATACGACCATATTTATTTCCCATCAAGAACCTAATTAAAGGGACCAAGAATCTCATCCCGCTTCTTGAACGACCTCCGCCACTGCTGGCTCTAAGATCTTCTATATTACCGCTTCGTCGTAAATCTTCCCATTTCATAATCTATCCTAAAAAATTTATATAGAATTATATCTCAGTAAAATAATTCAAGTATAATATCAGCAAAGACATAGGATAAAAAAATGCAAAATGATTACATAGACTTGGTAGAACCGACGCCGAAGCTACACTCTAAAAAATGTAGAATTATCTCTTTTTTATTAAGAATTTTTTTACAATTTTCCATATATTTAATAACAGTCATAGTTTGGGTTATCTCTGATTTTTTTATTGCCTTACTGTCTTTAGTACTTAGTTTTATTATTATCGGTATAGTACGCTCAAAAATAAGAAACAGCGTTATTCCGACAAAACAAAGAGAATATCAGTACAATGACCAAGGAATAGCAGACTGGTATACAGCCAAAGAGATATGTAATGATGAACTTGAGCAAAAATTAGAAAGCTTATAATTATTTAGTTTTCAATTAACTGTAATCATCTTAAGCGAATGTAAACATAAGATTTTTTAATGTTCCATTTATTTTAGTTCATATACAATCGTAAGATATATTAAGTTCTGATGGAGAAGTTTCACATGTATAAAAAATTATTACTTATTTTCATTACAATGTTTTCATTAACGTCTTGTTCTTCTCCACAAAATGAAAAACTTAAAATTTCTACGACAACGTGGATAGGCTATTCTCCACTTTTTTACGCAAAAGAAAAAGGCTGGTTAGAGCCTTTAAATATTAAACTGCTTCATGTTACTTCACTAAGTGAAAATTTGTATTTATATCAAGCTGGAAAATCAGATGCTTTTGTAGGGACGCAATACGAATATAATATATTGGTTAAACAAAAAGATTCACTTATTCCCGTCATGCTTTTTGACCGCTCAAATGGTGGTGATGTTATCATGAGTAATGTATCAGTTGAAGAATTACAGAAAAGTGAAAAGACCGTTGATGCTTATTTAGAGATGGATTCTGTAAATAACACTCTTATAAAAGATTTTATAAAAAAATATGGACTTAAAAACAAAACAATCAATTATATTAACCGTGATCAGACACAAATATCAATTCTCGATGCAAAAAATATCAAAAAACCAACTATTATTGCTACCTACATTCCCTATGGTATAGCTCTCCAAAAACAAGGTTTTACAAATATTGCATCCACAAAAGATAATTTAGACCTTTTGGTAGTCGATGCACTTTTTACGACAAAAAAAGTATTTCAAAACCATAAGAATCAATTTACAGCCTTAAAGAAACTCGTTGATGATGCCCTAGCTGCACTTGAAAAAAATCCGAAAGAATTTTATGAAACAGTAAATCCCTACATGTTGGAATTAAGTTACGAGGAATTTACCAACTCTCTGAAGGATATCATTTGGATCAATAAAAAAATATCCGCAGAACTAGAAAGACGAATGAAAGAGTCTTCATTTCCTTCTAGGCATTTGATTTAACATGCTATTAACTATCAAAAATTTTACCTTTCTTATGGTTTTTATATTACTAAGTATTGCAGCTTTAATTTTAACAAAACAGTATTTAGAGCAAAGAGAGGAAACATCCTTCATTATTTCAAAAACTCTCCAAGATGATATGGCTGAACTTACTTATATTCTCTCAAAAAATATAACAAAAGATGCGACTATTAGAAGTTCACACGCTATTTTAGATAGAGCTACATTAACTAATGATTACATTGCAGCTATATTTGTCCTAGATGACAATGATATTTTGATTACGACAGACCCTCATTACAATACTATCCCCTCCATGGAAGAAATATATCATGATGAAACTCTTTCATTCTATGACAGGCTGTTATTCAAAAAAGGAATCGAAGGATATATTAGATTTTATCAGGGGGAAACACTCCATCAGTTAAAACTTATATTTATATTTGATCATGATGAAATAGAAAAACATTTTCAAAAAAGCAGATCGAATTTTGTAATATATTTTGGCTTATTACCTATACTGATTTTGTTTTCTTCTTTGATTATAATACGCTATGTCATCTCCCTTCCATTAGAAAAATTACGTCAGTTTGCATATTACCAAACTAGCATTCCAAAAGCATTTAAACTCAAAGAACTCGAAGCCATCCGTTCATCTATGGTTCAGACATTTTCAAGACTTGATGAAGAACAAAAAGAACTTTATAAAATGGCACGAACAGACCGTTTAAGCGGACTTGCAAATCGTAATGCCTTAAATGAATACCTCGAACGCTTAATTGCGGATTCTTTACATGCAAATCAAGAGTTTGCATTTCTTTTTTTGGATATAGACCATTTTAAAGCGATTAACGATGAGCTGGGAAATCCTATTGGAGACGAGCTGTTAAAAAAGGTATCTGCAAAGATTAAAGCAGTCCTTCCTTCAAATGATTTTGTTGCTCGTGTTGGCGGTGATGAGTTTGTAATAGTCCTACACCAATATGAAACACTTACAGAATTGACTACGATAGTAGATAGAATTCAGCAGTCTATACAGGACCAATGGATTATTGAAAATAATCCTATCAATATATCCAGCAGTGTAGGAATTGCACTCTATCCAAAAGATGGAGTTGAAGTTACTTCACTTATTCAACACTCAAATATTGCGATGTACGAGGCGAAGAAAAAAGGTCGTGCACAATACTACTTTTTTACAGATGATCTCAATACAAAAGTTCAAGACACCATTGCTCTTGACAAAGCGATGCGTCAGGCACTTGAAGATGATGAATATGAACTTTATTATCAACCAAAAACTGATGTTCAAACAGGTGCTATAGAAGGAGTAGAAGCATTGATTAGATGGATAAGTCCAACACATGGAGTTATTTCTCCTGCTATTTTCATACCGCTTGCTGAAGAAAATGGTTTTATCGTAAAACTTGGAGATTGGGTACTCCAAGAAGCAATTTATCAGCAAATAAAATGGAAAGAAAAAGGATTGGATATCCAAATATCCATAAATGTAGCGACAAAACAACTCCTTGATTCAAATTTTGAATATAAATTTACAAACTTGCTTCAAGAGAGCAGAGTGGATGTTTCTAAAATCAAGATTGAAATTACAGAATATCTGTTTCTAGAACACAACAACAAAAATTTACATGTTTTACATTTTATACATGACAAAGGTATAGAAATTTCACTAGATGATTTTGGAACCGGTTATTCGTCACTATCATATTTGAAAAAATTTCCTATAGACACCTTGAAAATAGATAAAATATTTATGGATGATTATAATACACCTGAAGGCGCTATATTTCTTGAAACAATTGTAAAGATGGGGCAAACCTTAAATATGAAAGTAATTGCAGAGGGTGTAGAATCAAAAGAACAGGTCGAATATTTAAAGAGTATTGACTGCAATACTTATCAGGGTTTTTACTGTTCAAAACCATTGCCAGTCAAAGATTTTGAACTATTTTATACAACCTATGATATCTAAGTCCTTATAACCGTTTTAAAAAATAATCTGCCATTTTTTCTAAAGTAGCAACTTCTGAGTAATCAGACTCTGGAACTTCAACCTCGAGTTCTTCATTCAAAGCAGTAAGAATTTTTAAAAAATCAAACGAATCAATTTCCAAAGAGCGCTGTATATTTGCATCTGCTGCAATCTCATCCGCCGTTATATCTGGTGCAATCTCTAATATCTGTTTGATAATCACATTTTTAATTTCATCTTTTGTCATAATAACCCCTCCGGATTTTGTAAAAATTTATTGAGCCTGTCTAAAAACAGCGCTCCTGTACGACCATCCGTTGCGCGGTGGTCACCGGCTAAAGTTGCCTGTAGTACTTTTCTCACACTAAGAGCATCACCTTCAGCCCAAGGCTTATCCATAATAGCTCCAAGCCCAACGACCGCTAATTGAGGAGGATAAATAACTCCATAAACACTTTCTACTCCCAAATCACCTAAGTTTGTGATTGTTATAGTTTGCTTGGTCATCTCACTGCCGCGGAGTTTGCCTGAGCGTGTTCTGGTTATCAAGTCACTTATTGAGTTCATAGTGTCGTTTAGACTCATATCTTGCGCATCTAAAAGTGCCGGAGTAATCAATCCACCCTTTCTCAGTGCAATAGCAATGCCTGGATGAATCTCTTTGCTTATCTGATGTTCATTCTCCTGCCAAAAACCGTTTAACTCCGGAACTTCTACCAGAGAGAGGACAACAGCACGAATCAACATGGCAACCGGCAAGATTCTATCCTTGATACTGCGCTGTTTATTTAACTCTTCCAAGTACGCTAAAGAGGGTGTCATGTTAATGGAAGTGGATAAATAATAATGAGGTATTTCAGCATTTGAGCGACTCATGGCAGCGGCGATTGCTTGGCGCATTCCGTCTTTTGGAGAGCTTTTTACTTCCTCTTTTTTCTCTACATGTAGAGGAGCTTTTACTGCAGAAGAAGAAGCATCTTCTACTTGATTCAGCTGTATCACTCCGTCTTTGGGAGTAAGCTTATTCAAATCCACACCTAACTCTTCAGCCCTTTTACGAGCAGCCGGGGAAATTTTCACACGCTCTTCCTGAACTATTTTCTGTTCGTGTACTATCGGCTCTTTTTCAGCTGACTCCACTTTAGAAGTTTCTTCTCGAGGCTCAGATATACTCTCAGTCTTAGGTTCCTCTTTTACAACATTCTCACCCTCAGAGCGGATGAGGGCTAAGGGCATACCGACTTTACACTCAGTCTCAGGTTCAACCAATAGTTTATCAACAATGCCGTCCTCAAAAACTTCAATCTCTATAACCCCTTTACTTGTCTCAACCTCAGCGACAACCTGATTCTTTTTTACAGAATCGCCCTCTTTTACAAGCCACTCCATTAAAATGGCTGACTCCATATCCGCGCCTAAACTCGGCATTAAAAACTCTTTCATGACACCCCCATCACTTTTTTTGCCATAGCAACAATTTTTTCAGCTTGCGGTATGGCTGCATCCTCAAGATGTTTGGCGTAAGGAAGTGGAACTTCTACAGTACACACACGCTCCATTGGAGCATCCAACTCATAAAAAGCCTGCTCATTTATACGAGCCATAATCTCAGCGGAAATACTTCCGGATTTCCATCCTTCATCCACTATGAGTACTCTGTGCGTTTTCTTGATGGATTTCATAATTGCCTCATCATCCAAAGGTCTGAGTGAACGTAAATCAATAACCTCGACATCGATTCCCTCTTTTGCTAAAGTCTCGGCAGCTTCAAGTGCTTTAAAAAGACTTATCCCGTAAGTCAAAAGAGTTATATCCTTTCCCTCTTTATGTACTAAAGCTTTTCCGATAGCCAAAGGTGCAGCCTTAGTATCGAGAAAACCTTTAGCGTTATATAGCAGTGCGTTCTCAAAAATAAGTACCGGGTCAGGGTCAGCCAAAGCCAGACCTACCATGTCATAAGCATCCTGCACGGTTGCAGGTGTCAAGATTTTCAATCCCGGAATATGTGCAAACCATCCCTCAAGAGAATGGGAATGCTGAGCTGCCAATTGTTTACCGCCACCTGTAGCCATACGGATGACCAAAGGAACATTGAACTGTCCGCCTGACATGTGAAGCAGAGTTGCAGCATTATTCATAATCTGGTCAAGTGCCAAGAGACTGAAATTTACAGTCATTATCTCAACAATAGGACGCATGCCGTTTAAAGCCGCTCCGATTCCTGCACCTGTAAAAGCTGATTCGCTTAGAGGCGTATCAATAATTCTCTGATCTGTAAACTCAGATAAGAGTCCCATGCTCACAGCATAACATCCACCATAATGACCGACATCCTCACCCATCAAAAAAACTCGCTCATCTTCAGTCATTGCCTTGCGCATTGCCTCTCGGACTGCTTCACGATATGTGGTAGTATTATCCATGACTTACCTCCGAATAAACAAATTTCTCTAAATCCTCGAGAGGCTCAAGAGTACCATTTTCTGCAAATTCTACCGCTTCATCTATGGTGGTTTTTATCTCCTGCTCAATCTCTTTTATATCTATCTCAGACCACAATCCCATCTCATCCAGTTTATTTTCAAAAACTATTAAAGGGTCTTTTTTCTTCCACTCTTCAACTTCTGTTTTTTCACGATACAGTTCAGCATCAAACATAGAATGAGCTCGAAAACGGTACGTCAGGCACTCAAGAAACATAGGTCCGCCGCCATCTTTGATGTCTTCAACAGCCCTTTTAGCCGCTTTGGCTACATCTATAACATCCATCCCATCTATCTGTTTTGAGTTTATCTTATATGCGGCGGCTTTCTTATAAATCTCTGTCTCCGATTCGGTAAACTTCAAGGCAGTTCCCATTGCATACCTGTTATTTTCGCAAACAAACAAAACTGGAAGCTGCCACAGTGCAGCTAAGTTTAAAGACTCATGGAATTCACCCTCAGCCACAGCTCCATCACCAAAGACGCAAACTGTTACGCGGTTTCTTTTCATCATCTTGTCTGCCAGTGCCATGCCTACTGCAAGAGGCAGAGCGCCGCCGACAATAGCACTGCCGCCGTAAAATCTTGTCTTTGCATCAAAAAGATGCATAGAACCACCTCTTCCTCGTGAACATCCCTCTACTTTTCCGAACATCTCAGCCATTATACTTTTTGCGCTTATCCCTCGCGCAAGGGCATGTCCATGTTCTCTGTAAGTGGCAAATACAGCATCTTCAACACTCAACATATTCATAAGCCCTACGGCTATTGCTTCCTCTCCATTGTAGAGGTGTAAAAAACCGCGAATCTTCTGATTGCTATAGAGTTCCACACACCTCTCTTCAAATCTCCGAATCAAAAGCATCTGGAAGTAAAACTCTCTTGCTTTGGTTAAATCAAGTTCCATAACTATTCCTTTAATCTTCGAGTGTCGAAGTATCACCTTCAGGCAAGCCCATCTCTCTTGCTTTAAGAAGTCTGCGCATTATTTTTCCACTTCTGGTCTTTGGCAGGTTTTCCTGAAACTCTATCTCTTTGGGTGCTACGGCACTTCCAAGTTTTTTACGCCCAAAACCTATAAGCTCATGCTTCAGTTCTTCACTTGGTTCATAGCCTGCTTTGAGTGATACAAAGGCTTTTACCAGCTGACCTATCATCTCGTCAGGTTTACCGATAACTCCGGCTTCTGCCACCGCAGGATGCTCCATAAGAGCACTCTCAACTTCAAAAGGACCAACCATATGTCCAGATGTCTTGATGATATCATCCGCGCGCCCTACAAACCAATAGTATCCGTCTTCATCTTTGTAAGCCAAATCACCGGAAATATACCAATCTCCTACAAAACTTTTGTCATATTTTTCTTTGTTATGAAGATAAGCGCGAAACAGAGATGGAAATCCGACTTTAAGAGCTAAATCCCCCTCTTTGTTTGGTTCAGTGACTTCCGTTACAGTTCCGTCGTCATTTTGATGAACGATTCCGGCTTCGATGCCGGGGAGTGGTCTGCCCATAGAGCCTGGACGGATTGTCTGAGAGATAAGATTTGCTATCATAATTCCCCCTGTCTCCGTCTGCCACCAGTTGTCATGGATTGGCAAGTTGAGTTTCTGCTCTCCCCAAACAACCGCTTCTGGATTTAACGGTTCCCCTACACTTTGGATAAGGCGAAGATGTGAAAGGTCATACTCTTTTGTAGGTTCAGAATCTATTCTCATGAGACGGCGAATCGCTGTTGGAGCCGTGTACCAAACACTGACTTTTTCATCTTGGAGTGTCTTGTACCAGCGAGCGGCATCAAACTCACCCTCATCGACAATATTTGTAACCCCATGTATCCAAGGTGTGATAATCCCATACGAAGTTCCAGTAACCCAGCCAGGGTCGGCGGTGCACCAGTAATTGTCATCAAAGTGAAGGTCTAGTACATATTTTCCGCTCATCCAGTGGGTATACATGGCTTTATGCACATGTACAACTCCTTTTGGCATTCCTGTAGTTCCACTTGTGAAATGGAGAATTGACATATCTTCAGGATCTGTATAGGGTATCTCAAATGTGCCTGAGGCTTCGTTCATCAGACGAGAAAAAGAAAGCACGTTTTTACTGTAATGTTCATCCCCGTCAAGGAGAATTACAAAACGAAGTTCAGGAAGTTCATCCAAAATGGGAATTACTTTTTTATCATACAGTTTTTTAGTAGTTAAAAGTACTTTCGCATCACCTCTCTGCATGCGCTGAAGTATGGGTTCTGGTCCAAACTGAGAAAAGAGCGGACATACTACATTTTGGTTTTTGAGTATCCCTATAACAGAGATGTAGAGTTCCGGGATACGCGAAGATAGTGTAAAAACTCTTTCCCCTTTTAAAATACCAAGAGTCTTTAAAACATTGGCAAATTTTGCCGTCTCTATTTTCATGTCAGCAAAAGAATATGCTTTGCGCTCACCGTTTTGACCAAGCCATAATAGAGCAGTTTTGCCTGCTGACACACCATTTGCATGCCTGTCAATAGCTTCATGCGCAATATTTAAGCCTCCACTTGGAAGCCCGTCGAACTCACTTGCAACATTTTCCCAAGTAAACTTTTTATACGCATCATCATATTCAAGAAGATTCGGCGTAACTAAAAATTCATCTACTTTTTTTTCAATCCACTTCTCATTCATCGTACATCCTTTATGATACCAAATGCAGCTAACTATGCATTTGGTATAGGTCTCTAATCTTAATAAAAAAGTATGGAGAAAGTATGGAGATTCTAAAGTTCTTATTTTCCCAAGATAAAGAGATTGTTACTTTCATGTGTAGTTTCTAAAAATCTTTCTTTTAGTTCCCTGTCAAAAGTGAGTATATAAACATCACTGTTTTTGATATTTAATCGTATAAATTCTTCGAGTAGAACATCATCAGCTACATTTTTTCCATGGTCACATTTTATAAAATTAAATGAATGGAGTGTTTTTCCATAATCAAATAAGTTTGCTTCCCACTCTGCTTTTTTCAGATAAAGAGAGTCTGGATTTGCAGCGAGATATATGAAGTTATCTTCAATTTCAAAAGGTTCAATAACATCGCTGAATATGGAGGATATGACAGAGAAATTTTCTATATCCCAAAAAAGATAGCTTTGTTTTGTCTCACTCTTTTTGTCTTTATTTATAAGTTTTATCCGCTTTGTTATGTTGAAGTTTGTATGAGCACTATCATTTGTAAGCAAGATTGATTTTTTTAACTCTTGTGCATCTTTCGTATCAAAACCTAAAATTTCACCCATTTGTATATAAAAGTCCAAATTATTCAATTCTTCGGACGAACCGCCTTTTTGGTATTTTTGCAGCTTTTTTAATTTTGAATCTAAAAACACAAGCTTAACGCTCATTTGTTCATGATTGGCATACGCTTGTTTAGTCCGAAAAAAAATGTTTTTTGCATCTTTGGTATCAGGGAGTTCTATTGAGCCTCTGGGCTTTTTCTCTATATATATTGTTTGTATTTGCATCCGGCATTGTAACTTATTAACTTCATTTATAAATTAACAAAATCCTTTTTAGAATCTACAACTTTTTTTAAATAACTTCTAGTTTCTTTATAGGGCAAATCCCTTCGTAATTTGTCATAAACTACTGACGGTGTTTTGGAGTTTATATTTTCTTGTGCTTTGGCTCTGTCCTTATCAAAAGTTTTTAACACATTGCCGCTTCCTGTGTTGTAAGCGCTTATGATGCAGTATTCCTTTGATATAGGATTCGTAATGCCGAGTAAATATTTCTCACCCAGTATGTGGATGTAAGCAACGCCTAGTTCTATGTTGTTTTGTGCGTTAAAAAGGTATGTTTTTGTGGGTGTTGTGCTTGAGTTTTTTACAAGCTGATAGGCATCTTTGCCGGCGCTTGCAGGCACTATCTGCATGAGTCCAAATGCTCCGGCACTGCTCACTGCGTATTGGTTAAAATTGCTCTCCGTTTTTATAATCGCATATACAAGATTTTCGCTGATATTATATTGTTTTGCATATTTTTGAACATAGGGTTTAAACTTTTTCACTCTGACATCTGCATTGTCTTTGACCATATCAAAAGTCACATAATGGACTTGTATGCTCTTTTTATCTTTGATTATAGTTTTTACTTTATAGTTTTTTTTCAGAAGTATATTTGCATATCGGGTGGCTCTCCAAGAGTAGCGTATAATCTTGTCTTGGTCATCCTTGACTTCGCCAAGCAGATACGGAGTCTCACCCAGTTTTATCGTTTTAGCACCAAACAAATCCGCACTTCTTGGGTCATCCGGAAGCAAAAGTGTTGTGACTATAGCATTTTTAAGGCTCTCTTTGGAGTTATTTACATCAAGAGTCTCAACTGTTATTACACCCTTATCAAAATCCACAAGTGCCCTGCTTTTGTAGTTGTGCATGTATTTTACATACTCTTTTTGCTTTGGCACTTTTACATTATCTTTACCCCAGGTTTTTGAAGCACCTTTAACAAGAGAGAGAAGAGCACCTATGATATCTTTATCAATACTTTGCAAATCACGCGACAGCTGTTTTGGATTTGCTGCATATCCAATGGATTTATTTTTTGCCAAAACACCAAAAGCAGCGGAGGGGTCTTTACTGATTGATGCTCGAAGAATAGAGTTATAATCACTTGTACCGCAGCCAGTGAGTGAAAATAGCACAGCTGTGGATATTAGATATCTTTTCATGAGTAAAATTATATCAGATTAGACTTTCAGCTAATAAATTATCCAAAGGGCAGTCTATTACATGTGGTTTAATTACTTTTGTTTACTCGCCATAATGAGTCCACATTCGAGATATTCTAACGACTTTATCGATTTCTCTAACTTCATAGACAATTCTATGTTTAATATTTATTCTCCTTGAGTAAGAACCAGATAAATTTCCAACCAATTTTTCATAAGGAGGCGGTTTTTGAAAAGGATCATTTTTTATGAGTTCAATTAGCTCTTTAGCTTTTTTATCTAAGCCGGCTGATGACAGATTCTTTGCATCTTGTAAAGCTTGTTTAGAATAAATAACCTTATAGACTACCATTCAATATTTTCACTAAATTCACTGTCGGGAGCGCCCATAGCTTTTTTTATAGAGTCTGCCATACCGTGGACTGAATTTAAATATAAAGTCTCTTCAATTGCATTCCAGTCTTCTTCTGAAATCATCACAACATTATTTCTTTTTCCTGTAATCATAATAGGCTGATGCGTCTGGGATGTTTCATCCATAATTTTATATATATTTGTTCTCGCTTGGCTCACTGTCATAACTTTAGTCATAAAAGCTCCTTTTTTCATATAGTACTAAATATAGTACGGTTTGTCAAGCTATATTCATTAATATGCTGGGAATTATGCAAAAAGCTTCATGATACTTGACACTACTTTTCCACTTGGATGTAATTTATAGTGTATAATTCGCTATGAAAAATTTAGAATTAGATAATATTTTTATACCATCAAAAACCCCTTCAAAAAAGTTGATGATTATTCTTCATGGGCGTGGAGATTCTGCTGAAGGATTTGTCTCATTCCCGGAATTTTTAAACATTGATGAGATGAACTACCTTTTATTGGATGCGCCTTTTGAGTACTATACTGGATTCTCATGGTATCAGTTACCTCCCAACCAACTGCCAGGTATCGAGTACTCTTCCATGCTCCTTACAAAAATTTTAGATGAGCTTTTTGAAGAAGAATTTAACGCTGATGAGAGTTTCCTGTTTGGTTTTTCACAGGGTTCCCTTTTAACGTTTGAGTTTGGTGGTAGGTACCATAAAGTGCTGGGAGGTTACATCGCTGTAAGCGGATATATTTATGATGCTCCTAAATTGCTCCAAGAGATGAATCATGATGTAATCAGTTCAAACTGGCTTTGCACACATGGAACGCAGGACACTGTTTTACCTTTAAGCACATCAAAAGAGCAGGTAAAAATACTTCAAGACGGCGGCTTTGAGATAGAGTTTAGAACTTATGAAAAAGACCATAGTATTGATAAAGATGAACTAAACATGATCTCCGAGTGGGTGCAAAAAATTCTGCACTAACCCTTCTCTCCATAGATTCTCCATACTTTTTCAATACTATTTCATAAAAGTATAAAAGTTGGAAAGAATAATGAACAATAATGAAACTTTAGAATTAATTATGGGCGCGTTTTCCAGCAGAACAGGTTTGGCGGAGTTAAATAAACCGGGTAAACTTTACTTATGGACGGATGCTTTTGCTGTATGCAATTTTCTTGAACTGTATCACCAAACAAAAAATGAAGATTTCAAGGAAATGTCTCTGCTACTCATCGATGCAGTTCACTCCGTTCTTGGACACTACCATAACGATGACTATCGCGAAGGATGGATCAGCGGTCTGGATAATGGAAGAGAACATCCGACCATGGGAGGGTTGCGCATCGGCAAGAAACTTCTGGAACGTGCACCCGGTGAACCGTATGATGAAAAAAAAGAGTGGGATCGTGACGGTCAGTATTTTCATTACCTGACAAAATGGATGCATGCCCTGCATCAGGCAGCAATAGTGACCAAAGATGTCAGATATATCCGTTGGGCCATTGAGCTTGCCAAAACTGCGCACAAAGCTTTTACATACGAATTAGCCGACGGAACAAAGCGGATGTACTGGAAATTGAGTACGGACCTCTCCCGACCGCTGATCTCGTCGATGGGACAGCATGATGCACTTGATGCTTACATCACCTATCTGGAACTTACCTCGACTGCTTCCGATTTTAGTGAAAATGCTGATCTTTCTTCAGAGATTGAAGAAGTATCTGTGATGGCGGCATCAATCTCAATGGAAACGGAAGACTCTTTGGGTCTAGGCTGTTTACTGATTAATGCGGCTAAAGCAACACAGCTTATTATCATGTACAAATTACCGCTTGAAAAGCTTTTGACCTCATTACTTGATGCCGCACATAAAGGAATTGAGCGTTTTCTCCAGATTGGGACATTAGAATATTCAGCGGAGTACCGACTCGCTTATCGCGAACTGGGTCTCTCTATCGGACTTCATGGCGTTAAAATGGTGAGAAATCTGCTAGATGCACATGCAGAAAAATTTGAGCAAAAAGAGGTGATAAACGAAGCTCTCTTGAGAGTGGAGAAATATATATCCTTAGCAGATACTATTGAAGATTTTTGGATGATTCCCAAACATCAGCAGAGTACAACATGGGATGAACATGTAGATATCAACAGTGTCATGCTCGCCACAAGTCTGGCACCAGAAGGATTTTTGAAAATACAAAGGAAAGGACTATAAAGAAATTATCACATATAGCTGATATTCTATCTTTCGTTTTGAGAGATGTTAGTTCTCTGAGTTTGGCATAAAATAAGCGCTCACATAACCGACAACTCGATTCGTATCGTCACTTGCATCTGCACTTGTTCTATAATCCAATATAGTGGAGTTTAAGTCTAAACCTCTAGCGCTGAGTAACATCGCTTCTACTCCTATCATTCCACAGGCTTCACATCCATGATGAAGTTGATTGATGTCTAAATTTTGTATGGCACTTAGACAAATTGCATCTAGTTTATTTGCATCTTCAAGTGTATAGAAATGACTGAGGTCGGTACTGATAATAACTCCGCATTCCTCTTTTTCTAAAATAAAATCTATTATCTCTGAGATAAATTCCGGCTCTACACGTCCATAAACAAGCTCAACAATATTGGCATCTTTTAAATAGTGTTTAATAAAAGGAAACTGCACTTCAGTACTGTGTTCTGCATGCGGATGCAAAATAGTTGAAAGGTTAAATCTCTCTCTTAACTCTTCTACCAATATCTGAGAACTTTGGATCTCTCCA
Source organism: uncultured Sulfurimonas sp. (assembly GCA_937900945.1). Lineage (GTDB taxonomy): Bacteria > Campylobacterota > Campylobacteria > Campylobacterales > Sulfurimonadaceae > Sulfurimonas. The sequence continues at coordinate 32,687 of CALCGG010000087.1, forward strand.
AAAGGGGTTGCATAACTTTGTGCATCGCAAAGACTGACTCCTTCAAAAGCAGCTCTATGTGAGGGACCAATCACTACAAAGGTTTTAATGTTGGAGTTTTGTAAAACCCTATACGCTATGCTGGCTGTATATCCTGAGTAAATATACCCTGCATGTGGAACTATCACAGCCTTGCTTTTCACCTTTGGCAGGGAAGCGTTCTCATCGTAAATTGTCTCAAAGTGTTCAAAATATCTCTCAAGCTCAACTTCTCTTGCTGGATAAAATGCTCCAGCCACACTCATTTCTCGTGTCATTTGAAAATTCCTTACAGTACTAATATCTTATCAAAATCATCTTCTACAGCCTCAACTCTATATCTGTAAATAGTAGGCTGTTCGTTATATATAGATGGATTGGAGCCGGCTTTCATGCTGAGATGTTCTAAAAAATCCTTTGGCAGAGGAAGCTCTTCCCAAACCTGAGGTAAAAAAGTACCCTGATATGCCCCATGCTTTAAAATAAGTCCATCAATATTTGGTTGAATCTTCTTCGCTAAATCATCAAAATCAGTATATTCTAAAATCTCAGGGGCAGTTAAAACAGAGACTTCCAGTGTAAGATGCGGGAATTCATCGTTTTTTAAAGGATGAAATCTTGGGTCACCAAATGCGGCTGATTTGGCATTGTGTATGACATCATCAAGAAGTTTTCCATGCGCTATAATGGAGCCGATGCAACCTCTCAGCTGATGGTCATACTTCAGTGTAACAAAGGCGGCGCCATTTTTGTCCAAAAAAGGATATTTATCAGTCAGTTCTTCTCTTTTTAAAACATAATTCTTATCAAACTGAGACAAAATTGCACTTTTGGCAATCCGTAATAAAACCGTATCAA
>CALCGG010000088.1 GCA_937900945.1 uncultured Sulfurimonas sp.
AATAGTCCTAATTTTTTTTAATTTTCAAAAAAAGATAAAAATTCTTTAATTTGATTTTCATTATTAAATTCTACTGTTATCTTATTGCTTGATGATTTTGTACTAAATCCAAGAGAATCGAATCTTTCTTTTATCTCTGATAAATCATAACTTACGACTGTAGGCTTTTTATGAGCAGGCAGATTCTCATCCTTTATGGTTTTAATCATTAATTCAACATCTCTAACACTTAACTTTTGTCCCACAATTGAGTTCACTATAACTTGTTGCTGCTTATCATTCAATCCAACAAGAACCTTTCCATGACCGGCTGATATCTTTTTTTCTATTAATGCTTTTTGTGTATTGCCTGAGAGTTGTAAAAGTCTAATTGTGTTTGTAATATTTGTTCTACTTTTATGAATCATAGTAGAGAGCTCTTCATGCGTCAGTTCATGCAGTTTAAGAAGTTCACTGTAAGCATATGCTAGTTCTATTGCATTAAGGTCTTCCCTTTGAATATTTTCAAGCAGTGCAAACTGTCGCATTTTTGCTTCATTTGTACTGATCGTAATGGCACGAATAGTTTTTAGTTTTGCAAGCTTAGAAGCACGGAATCTTCGCTCACCTGCAATTAAAATATACCCATCAATATCTTCACTCACAACAATTGGCTGAAGTAAGCCATCATTTTTAATCGACTCGGCCAACTCTAGCAGAGATTCTTCATCAAATGTTTTTCTGGGTTGAAATGGATTTGGTCTAATGTCTTTTAGTGACAGCTCAAGTATAGAATCTTGCTGAGAACCTTCATTGTCGTAGGCTTGATCAATCTCACCAAATAATGCATCTAAACCTCTACCTAAAGCTGACTTTTTAGACTTCATTATTTCATTATCGCTTGCGCTAGATTTTGATAAGCTATTGATCCGCTGGACTTTACATCATATAAAATAACCGGTTTTCCAAAAGATGGAGATTCTGCCAGTTTTACATTTCTTGGAACAACTATATATCTGTCTTTTTCATCTTTAAAAAGTTTACTTTTAAAATGCTGTCTTAAATCCGCAAAAACTTGCTTAGAGAGGTTGTTTTGAGAACTGAACATAGTCGGCAAAAAGCCCCTGATGCTTAATTTCGGATTTATTGATTTTCTCACAAGCTTTACAGTATTTAAAAGCTGAGCCAAACCCTCTAGTGCAAAAAATTCACACTGAATAGGAATAATTACAGAATTAGATGCTGAAAGAGCATTTATTGTCATGGGTCCAAGTGCCGGAGGTGAATCAATTATAATATAATCATAATCTTTTTTTACATTCTCAATCGCTCGTTTTAAAACAAGTTCACGTCCTTTAGCATTATTAGCATCATAATACTCTTTCTCAATTCCGACCAGACCGATATTTGATGGGGCTAAATGTAAAGTTGGCAAATCTGATTTCAATATAATATCTTTTATATTTTTTGTACCAATGAGGACATGATAAATATTGAACTCATAATCATTTCTATGAAAACCCAACGAAGTTGTTGCATTTGCCTGCGGGTCTGAGTCAATTAAAAGCACTTTTTTTTCTGCAACTGCCAGTGAAGCAGCCAAATTTACAGCAGTAGTCGTTTTACCAACACCACCCTTTTGATTTGCAATTACTATTACTTCACTCATCTTAAACTGTATATCCTCTCGCCGTTGTTAACTATAGAACCATCACATTGCAGTGAAACATCTTTTAATGAAATTTTTGAACTATTGTTATGTGTAAAAAAATTTTTGTTAAGATGAAATTCTAACTCATATTTACTAAAAACTTGCTTCCATAAAATCTTTTTTTCAATTTTTTTAAAATATTTTTCTAATAATTTATCTTTAGAAATTTTTATATCTAAGATACTAAATCCATCTGGTGCTACAACTAGGTTTAATCCGACGCCACAGATGAGAGTGTTCTTGGTAATGTTTGTAATCATTCCACCTATTTTAAATGTATCTATGTAAAAATCATTAGGCCATTTCAGCCATACTGATGAATTCATCTCAGATAAAGTCTCTTTTAAAAGATATGCGAAATAGATAGAAGCGGACTCGAGTTTCAAATCATCTGGTAAATCTTGCAAATCAATGGCAAAAGATAAAAATAGATTCCCATCCATCCCTTTCCAAGAATTTCCCCTGCTTCCTATACCGTTTGTTTGAATGTTTGCATGTACAGCAATTGGCACTTCAACACTATTTGCTCGGACTAACTCTTTTAAATAGTTTTGAGTTGAATCTACACTCTCAAGATAGATGATTTTCAACAGTCAATCTTTTACCGTTTATATACGAAAGCACATCCATCTCATTTTTTGAAACCGGCTGGACATTAAAAATACGTAAACTGCCAACTTCACATCCAATCACGATACTATCAGAATCAATTTTTAGTATTTTTCCCATCTCATGAGAGGAAAACCGATCCTCTAATTTAATCTTTTTTAGCTTTAGCCCACTCTTTAAAAATATACCTGGCCAAGGAGTAAATGCCCGATATTTATTATATACGCTAAGAGCATTGTCAAAAATAACTTCACCATCTGCTTTTGTTATTTTAGAACAATGCGTAGAAAGTGAATCATCCTGAGGCTTTGGCATAAGTGAATTGAAATTTTCTAGCACATCAATTGTTAAATCAGCAGCGATTTGTGTTAATCTCTCAAAAAGTGTTTCAACCATTTCATCTTCATTCACGTCGATAGTTGATATTTTTAAAATATCTCCTGTATCCAACCCCTCTTCCATAAGCATAGCTGTTACACCTGTTTGCTTGTCTCCATTTAGCAGAGTTTGCTGAATCGGGCTTGCTCCTCTGTACTGAGGTAAAATCGAAGCATGCAGGTTTATACATGGCGCATGGTCTAAGATTTCACGAGGAAGTATCTGTCCATAGGCAGCCACTACAATATAGTCACATTCTATGTTCAGAAGTTCATTGATAACTTCTTTATCACGAAGTCTATTTGGTTGATATACATCTATTGAATTTTCAAGAGCCAAAGTTTTTACTTCAGGAGGTGTCATTATTTTTTTTCTACCAACGGGTTTATCAGGCTGAGTATAAACAGCAACTACATCTGTCCCTTGCGTATCAATAAGTCTTTTTAAAATCTTTTGGGCATATTCCGGTGTACCCATAAAAATTATCTTTACCCTAGGGGCACTTGTTTCACTGCGCATCTTTATCGTCGCATGTGAAGTATGTACCGCTTATATGATTTGCATCCAACATGAAACTTTTTACATTCGTCAAATCAAATCCGCTGGATAAAAACATGTCAATCCCATGTGAGAGAAGATAATTAGCAGCTTTTAATTTTGTGACTATTCCACCTGTTGCAAAAGAACCATGAGGAGTTGCATTTTTTTCAAGATCTTTTTTATCAATTTTATTTACAACTTTAAGAATCTTGGCATCTGTATTTTCGCGAGGATCACTGTCGTAATATGCATCTATATCTGAGAGAATGATTAAAATATCACTATCTGTATGCTTTGTCATGTAAGCAGACAATTGGTCATTGTCCCCAACTACAAGCTCTTCTGTAGCAGTTGCATCGTTTTCATTTACAATTGGAATAACTTTGTTTTTTAAAAGTGTATTTACTGTATTTTTAATTCTTTGAATATCATCGAGTTTATTGAAATTTGCAGCTGTTACTAAAATCTGAGCAGTTATAATATTATGAGCGGCAAACTTTTTAGCATACCTTTTCATCAGTATAGGCTGACCTATGGATGCTAAAGCCTGTTTATTTTCCAATATTTTTCTGTCAAGTTGCAACTCAGTATATCCAGCCGCAACAGCACCGGAAGATACTAAAATAACTTCGTTTGTTTTATGAAGCTCTGCTAAAAAATCAACCAAGGCTCTCATTCTATCAAGTGCAATAGCTCCATCCTGAGCTAAAACGGCACTACCAACCTTAACTACTACACGCATTATTTACGGTCAGACTGCACTAGATTAAATAAAGCATATTTTAATGGCTCTATATTTTTACTTGTAGCTGATGAAATAGGTGCTATAAGATAAGGTAACGATTTATCGTATCCTAATGTTTCATCCACACTCTCTTGAATAAAATACGGCAACTCACTATCAAAAGCATATTCACTGGTTTTGTTAGCTTGTAATCCTAACATCTCTATAAATCCACTAATCAAAGCTTCTAATTCATCTACAGGAACTACATCTGAGCGAGTTAAAGCGATAGCATACTTACTTGCACCTAAGACTTCTGAAAAAGAAGATATTTCATTTTTTAAAACTTCTATCTGCTCTTTTAAATCTCTGTAAGATGCCAAATCAATCATATAAAGAAGAGTTTTTGTTCTCTCGATATGTTTTAAGAACTCGATTCCAAGACCTTTTCCCTCATGAGCTCCACCAATAATACCTGGAATATCTGCCATGACAAAAGATTCAAAATCCCCAATATTGACTTGACCAAGCTTTGGAGTAAGTGTCGTAAATTCATAGTTTGCAATCTCAGGACGGGCATTTGAGACAGTAGAAATCAGTGTTGATTTTCCAACATTCGGAAAACCGACCAGTCCAATATCTGCAATTAACTTTAATTCAAGCTTTATCTCTCTTGTAATCCCTTTTTCACCTGGCTGAGCATACGTTGGTCTTTGATTTGTAGATGATTTAAAGTGGAAATTTCCAAGTCCGCCTTTTCCCCCCTCAATAAAGAGCTTTTCTTCTCCATCAATAAGCATATCAAAAAGTATATCCCCAGTATCTGCATCCACAATTTGAGTCCCTGGAGGAACAATAATAACTGTTTTAGCTCCAGATTTTCCAGTCATGCGAGAACCCAAACCAGGAGCTCCCACATCTGCTTTTATATGCATTTTTCTTTGAAAATGAGATAATGTGTGCGTATTATTGTCACATTTAAACCAAATGTCACCGCCTTTTCCGCCATCGCCACCGTTAGGGCCGCCATTCAGAACAAACTTTTCACGACGAAATGCTACACACCCTTGTCCACCTTTTCCTGATGAAACACTTAACTCGACACTATCTGTAAACAAATGAACTCCTTAGGGTCACCTTTAGCCAAAATGCTAATTATGGTAGATTTCTGAGTAAATCTCAGGAATCGCTTTAAAATTAAAAGTATAAAAACTTAAAAATTAACTAACAAAAAAAACAAGTAAATTATTAAATTTTTAGAATAAAACCTATAAGAGGTTTGTGAAGTAGAAATTATTTGGGCTAATGCCCAAATATTGTAGAATTATGCAGCAGGTATTATTGAAACTTGTTGACGTTTTTTATCTTTACGTTCAAAACTAACAACACCTTCAACAAGTGCAAATATAGTATGGTCTTTTCCCATGCCTACATTTTTTCCTGGATGAACTTTTGTTCCTCTTTGACGGATAATGATATTACCAGGAATTACAGCTTCTCCGCCGTACTTCTTAACACCAAGTCTTCTACCAGCTGAATCACGATTATTCTGTGTACTACCCTGACCTTTCTTATGTGCCATCTTGTTCTCCTTACTTTAAATTATGCAGCTATGTTCGTAATACGAACACGAGTGAAATCTCTTCTGAAACCTCTTTTAACTTTACTGTCTTTACGACGACGCTTTTTAAAAGTAATTACTTTTTTATCGCGACCTTCGTTAATAACTACACCAGTAACCATTGCACCTTCAACAAAAGGAGCTCCCATCTTAAGTTCACCAGCGTTCACTGCTAAAACTTCTTTCATTTCGACAACAGCACCAGTTTCAAGAGACATCTTATCAAATAATAAGATATCGCCTTCTTGAACTTTATACTGCTTACCACCATTTTTAATAATTGCGTACATCTACGGTCCTTGAATCTTTAATACTTAGAACCTTTGAGCGAATTAAAAACGATTCACTCACAGGCTTATTTTCTACAAAAAGTTCGGAATTATATCTAACCAAGCTTTAAGTTTTATTTAA
>CALCGG010000089.1 GCA_937900945.1 uncultured Sulfurimonas sp.
ACTATAACTTCACCTATGTAAACACCATAAGCAAAAAATTCAGGCAAGCCTGCACCTGTTGTTAAATGTTTCACACCGCTTATGCCGTGCATCATTTTTTCTATCCCATGAAATAAAATCATTATTCCGACAGTAAGTCTTAAAAGTAATTTGGCAATTTCAGCATTATAAAACATTATTTTTTCTCCTCTTGATAAAGCCTAAATCTGCAAGCTCCAACAGTTATAACCTTCCCTTTTTGAATAGCCTCTTTTATATAATCAAAAGTCCCTTTTGGGTCAGCATCACCGATTTCTTCTTCGATGATTCTTAAGATATCATTCTCATTTGTATCAGTCCATTTTTTCTCATATGTGTATTGTGTTTGTATTTTCATTTAGCAAAACTCCTAAGCATTATCTTATCCAAAATTAATTTCAAAGATGGCTATAAATACATCTCCAAATCCATAATATTCTTAATATGCAACTCATTTATATCAAAATGTTTGTAAGTAAGTGTAACATCACTATCTTTTAAAATCTTTTTTAATTCTATCATTTTATCTTCAATTTCATAATGTTCTTTATTGAGTAAAATAAAGTCATCTCCATAGAGTCTAAACACAAAGTCACTATCATTTATATTTTTAAGTTCACTGGCAAAACTTGCAAGAAGTGCATCGCCGGCAACCCATCCATGTTTTTTATTGTACTGAGTAAAATGGCGTAGATTAATCTCATATGCACATTTAAAGATAAACTCATCGATATGGCTATAAGCTAAAACAAACTCTAAATAGTCTCTGTTATATACACCTGTTAATTGGTCTTTATAAAAATATGAGAATCTTTCTTTTTCTATTTTACTAACCGGCAGTTGTGTGATTGAGTCTTCAATAGCAACCCCAGATAATGCAATGACAGCATATTTTACAATTTGAGGGTTAAACTGTTTTGCTGAAAGTCCCTCTAGTTCATGGAGTGCAAGATCTACACTTTTTTTGGCTTTATATATTCTATTTGTTGTCATAGCATCAAAAGCATCCGTAACTATCATGATTTGGGCGAGCATAGGAATCTCATCACCCTTTAAGCCTTGAGGATAGCCTGATCCGTCATAATGTTCATGATGATGGCGTACAATTTCTGCAATATCTTTATATATATCAACCTCTTTTAAAAGCTCATAACTTACAACTACATGTTCTTTAATAATAGCATACTCCAAAACTGATAATTTTCCAGGTTTTAAAAGTATGGTGTCCGGTGTTGATATTTTTCCAATGTCGTGTAACATGCAAGCTCTGTAAAGTTCATCAACCGTTTCTTCGTTAAATCCCATCTCTTGCGCTATCAAAACAGAATACTTTGCAACCCGTTGCGTATGTCCGGCGGTGTAGCTGTCTCTTTTTTCTATGATATTTACTAAAGAGAAAATATGCTGTTCGTAATCTTTAATTTTTTTCTCTATAATTTCTTTTGCTTTTTTTCTTCCATAAAAAATAGTTCCCAAGCCAATCAAATATATCAGACTAACTGCGAGTACATTAATCATTGAGTGAGAAAACGCTACTTCATAATATGGCTCCATCAATATTGATACAGAAACCCCGCCTCTGATATCACCGACTTTATATCCTTGATGAGCATGGCATTTCATACAATCTTTTTCTACTACCAGTGGATTTAAATAACGAAAATATTCTTTGTTACCAATATATGCTTTTGTGTATACAGGTTCTCTGGTTCTCTCTGTGGT
>CALCGG010000090.1 GCA_937900945.1 uncultured Sulfurimonas sp.
TTTAATTAATAATTTTTATCCTTTAGTTTTTTTAGTGTATAATTTGATTATGAATAATTATACAGATACTCTTAGAGAGCATAATTTAAAAGCAACTCCTCAAAGATTGGCGATAGCTGATGTTTTGTATGCAAATGGTCATATCAGCATAGAGTCTTTGTATGAGGTGATGATAAAAAGATTTAGCTCTATTTCATTAGCGACAATTTACAAAAATATAAATTTAATGCTTGAAAATTCTTTTATCCAAGAGGTTAAAATTCCAAATTCCAAATCAGTTTATGAATTAACAAAAAGTTCTCATTCACATTTAGTATGTGAAGTATGTGATCATGTTTCCGATATTGATATAGATTTAAAAAATATAATAGAAAATACATCAAAATTAAATAATTTTCAAATAGATAAAACAGATTTAATTCTCTCCGGAGTTTGCAAGAATTGCCAACTTTCATAAAATAATACTGCTCTTTTAATAACTCCTTAGAACATTTTTTGTATAATCCCCTATTAATTTATCCAAGAAGGTATCTCATGCGTGGTTATAAAATTTTTGCAGGTAGTGCAAGTACTGATTTTGCGAAAGAAATTTGTAAAATTCTAGATGTTCCATTGGCTAAAGCTGATGTTAAAAAATTTAGTGATGGTGAGATTTCCATTCAAATAGCTGAGAGTGTCCGTGGTCGTGATGTGTTTATAATTCAGTCAACCGGTGCACCATCAAACGACAACTTAATGGAATTATTAATCATGACAGATGCTCTTCGTCGCTCATCTGCTTCAAGTATTACAGCTGTTGTCCCATACTATGGTTACGCTAGACAAGACCGTAAAGCTGCTCCCCGTGTTCCTATTACCGCAAGATTAGTTGCTGACATGTACGAAACAGCTGGAATAAACAGAGTTGTCACTATTGACTTGCATGCTGGTCAAATTCAAGGGTTTTTCAATATTCCTGTTGACAACTTATATGGTTCTGTAACATTTGAGACTTACATTAAAAGTAAAAATCTCAAAAACCCTATTATCGCTTCTCCTGATATAGGTGGCGTAGCACGTGCCCGTTACTTTGCAAAAAGAATGGGCTTAGAGATGGTTATCGTTGATAAGCGCCGCGAAAAAGCAAATGAGAGCGAAGTTATGAATATCATCGGGGATGTGATTGGTAAAGATGTAATCATGATAGACGACATGGTAGATACTGCCGGAACTATGGTAAAAGCTGCAAGTGCGCTCAAGAAAAAAGGCGCTGCTTCTGTTATGGCATGTGCAACGCATGCAGTACTGAGCGGAAAAGCATATGAAAACCTAGAACATGGCGAACTAGATGAGTTAATCGTTACAAATACTCTTCTCTCAAAGCCAAGTAAAAAAATCAAAGTGCTAACCGTTGCACCTCTTTTTGCTGAAGTAATTCGTAGAGTTTATCACAACGAAAGTGTTAATAGTCTTTTTTCATAAAGGCTATTTTTAAAATAGTAACATTTATAATTAGGAAATAATTATTGAAAAATATTAGAAACTTTTCTATCATAGCGCACATAGACCACGGAAAAAGTACATTAGCAGATAGAATCATACAAGAGTGCGGTTCAGTAAGCGATAGAGAGCTTGGCAAGCAAATGATGGACACTATGGACATCGAAAAAGAGCGTGGCATTACTATTAAAGCTCAAAGCGTTCGGCTTGACTATGTCAAAGATGGCGAGCATTACATCTTAAATCTTATCGATACTCCGGGACATGTAGACTTTTCCTATGAGGTTAGTAAATCTTTAGCTTCGAGCGATGGTGCTTTACTGATAGTAGACGCCGCTCAAGGTGTTGAAGCGCAAACTATTGCGAATGTTTATTTGGCACTTGAGAACAACCTTACTCTTATCCCTGTTATAAATAAAATTGACTTGCCGGCGGCAGACCCTGTAAAAGTTGCTGAGGAGATTGAAACAAGTATTGGGATTGATGCTACTGATGCTTGCTTAGTTTCTGCAAAAACCGGTGTTGGGATTCGTGAGCTTATTGATGCTATTGTTGAGAGAATTCCTGCTCCTGTTGGAGATACAAACGCCACAACAAAAGCCATTATTTATGACTCTTGGTTTGATTCTTATCTGGGTGCGTTGGCACTTGTTCGTGTTTTTGACGGCGAGATAAAAATGAACCAGCTTGTCAGGCTTATGAGCAATGGCGAAGAACACCATGTTCTTGATTTGATGTACCCTCACCCGCTTAAGAGAAAAAAAACTACCGCTATAAAAACCGGTGAAATTGGGATAGTTGTGCTTGGTTTAAAAGAGGTACATGTTGTAAATGTTGGAGACACCATCACAGATGCCAAAAAACCTACTGCAGAACCTGTTGTCAAGTATGAGCCAGCAAAGCCTTTTGTTTTTGCCGGTATATACCCAATAGATACAGACGACTTTGAAAATTTACGTGATGCACTTGATAAGCTAAGGCTAAATGACAGCTCTCTATCTTATTCACCGGAAACATCTCTGGCTCTTGGTTTTGGCTTTCGTGTTGGATTTTTAGGCATGCTTCATATGGAAGTTGTAAAAGAGAGACTAGAGCGTGAATTCAACCTAGACTTAATCGCTTCTGCCCCATCTGTTATCTATCAAGTTTATCTCAATAATGGCGAAAAAATTGATGTTCACAATCCTTCAGAACTGCCAGAAGTTAATCATATAGATAGAATCGAAGAGCCATACATAAAAGCTACAGTTATTACTCCAAGTGAATATCTTGGAAATATTATAACTCTTCTAATAAGTAAACGTGGCACTCAAACAAAAATGACTTATCTTAACCAAGATAGAGTTATGCTTGAATATGAAGTGCCTATGAACGAAATAGTAATGGACTTTTATGATAAACTAAAATCAATATCTAAAGGCTATGCTAGCTTTGATTATGAACCGATTGAATTTAGAGTTGGCGATCTGGTTAAACTTGATATTAAAGTAGCCGGAGAGGCTGTAGATGCACTTAGTATCGTTGTTCCTCGTAATCAAGCACTATCCCGCGGTCGTGTTTTAGTTAAGAACATGAAAGAGATTATACCTCGTCAACTTTTTGAAGTGGCCGTTCAGGCATCTTTAGGTTCTCAGATTATCGCCCGTGAGACTGTAAAAAGTATGGGTAAAAATGTTACTGCTAAGTGTTACGGCGGAGATATCACTCGTAAAAGAAAACTGCTTGAAAAACAAAAAGCCGGTAAGAAAAGGATGAAGTCGATAGGAAAAGTGCAGCTTCCTCAAGAGGCATTTATGTCAGTTTTGAAGATGGACTAACTGATTTAATTATGAGATGTTTAATGTGTGAGAGCTTATCCCTTTCACACATCTGCCCCACATGTCAAGAGATTTTTTTAACTCCATCCATCTACAAACGCAAAATCCTCAACAACATAGAAGTTATTTCTTTTTACAAATACAAAGATATAAAAAGCTTACTGCATACAAAACACACTGATTTAGGTTACTACATTTTCTCAATTTTAGCAAAACACAGTTTTTCAAAATTTGCA